>USOC01000322.1 GCA_900556245.1 uncultured Prevotellaceae bacterium | reverse complement strand
GTGAGCAAAGTGAGAGAAAATCCAATCACGTCTGACGTACCGATTGTAGTTTGTACAGCCTTGGGCGAAGAGGCGCCTTTGATTGATGGCTTTACTCGGGGAGCCGATGATTACATCAAAAAGCCGTTTTCGATGAAAGAGTTTGTCTTACGTGTTCAGCGTCTGCTGAAGCGTATCAAACCCCAGCAATTTGTAGGATTCCGTACGCTTGAACTTGACAACGACCTCAAGACTTGCCACATTTCCGGTGCAGAAGTCCCGTTGACGAAGAAGGAATATGATTTGCTTTATCTGTTTTTGTCAAACAAAAACAGGATTTTTTCCAGAGAGGAGATTCTTGATCGAATCTGGGAGAAGAACATTTATGTTGTCGACCGGACGATTGACGTCAATATCAATCGCTTGCGGAAAAAATTGGGAGAGTACGAATCACATATAGTCACAAAGCAAGGATATGGATATGGGTTTAAAGAAAACCTTTAGTTACAAGACTAAGTTGTATCTGATAGTCAATGTGTTTTTTTGGATGCTCGTGTTTGTTTTTGTGTCAATCCAATATGCACGGGAGCGCGAGTATCAGGCGATGTTGCTAGATGCCCGACTGCAAACGTATAATTCCGTTTTGTTGCGCGAATATGCGGAAAACGGAAGCCTTGATGATTCTACGGTGGCCAGGCTGATGTCGGACAGAGAGGTGAGGGTGACATTGCTCGACCGGAAGGGGAATGTGCTATATGACAATCTTGAGAAAAAGACACTCGATAACCATCGTTCGCGTCCGGAAATTAACAATGCATTGTTGAACGGACATAGCTATACCGTTCGTCGTCTGTCGCAGACGGATAATCGCGAATATTTTTATTCGGCAACAGCCGACAGTCATGCGGTGGTTCGCTGTGCATTGCCCTATAATGTGACGCTGGCCAATGTCCTTAAAGCGGACTTTGCCTATATATGGATTTTCCTGGGAGCGACTGTAATAGTCAATATAATTCTGTATTTTGCAATCAGCAGGTTGAGTCTGGGTGTGAAAATCCTGCAAGACATCGCCAATCAGGCAAAAAAAGGGAATGTGTTTGACTATGATCCTACGCAGTTGCCGAATGATGAACTCGGAGAAGTTTCGAATGCGATAGTTGCCATCTATCAGGATTTAAAGCGAACGGCTTCTGAACGCGACCAAAATCTGGAGGAGGCTCTTTTTGAAGAAAGGGAGAAGATGCGCATCAAGCATCAGCTCACCAGCAATATCAACCATGAGTTGAAAACCCCGGTTCAAGCCATTCGAGGCTGTTTCGAGACGCTTCTTGAGAACGATCTTGATCCGGATATGCAACGTCGTTTGCTGGAGTCCGGTTACAACAATACGATGCGTCTCACAAACTTGCTTCAGGATGTGGCGCTTATCACGCAAATTACGGATGCCAAGAACACGTTGCCTGTCGAACGGGTAGATGTGGGCGAGGTGGTCGCGTCCATAAGAGAAGAGATTGAGCGTTGCACGTCAGAAATGCCTATGCGTATCAATGTCTCTATTCCTGCCGGAGTCGTGGTCGAGGGAAATCGCAGACTGATAGATTCGATTTTCAGGAATCTGGTGAACAATTCAATTGCCTATTCCGGCGGTCGCGATATTTTTATCCTCATGACGAAAGAAACCGACGAAGAGTATTGGTTCGACTATTATGACAATGGAACAGGTGTAGAAGCGAAGCATCTGACGCGCATCTTCGAACGATTTTATCGAATTGAGAGCGGCCGTTCCCGCAAGAGTGGAGGGACGGGTCTCGGCCTTTCGATTGTTCGCAATTCGGTTCAGTTCCACGGCGGAGAGATTACGGCACAAAATCGTTTGTATGCCGGATTGGAATTTATATTTTCATTTAAGAAAACAAATAAACAATTATAGTTATGAGTCCTTTTTTTACAGTAATCGTTGTGATTCTGGCATTGTTGGCTGTATTGGATTTGGTGGTTGGCGTATCAAACGACGCTGTCAATTTCCTTAATTCGGCA
>USOC01000321.1 GCA_900556245.1 uncultured Prevotellaceae bacterium | reverse complement strand
CGATATGAAAACAATTTCAAAATATATTGCCGCAACCGTTGCAACCTGGATGGTCGGCACATCCTGTTCCGATTTTCTCGATACGAAGTCGCCTTCCTATGACAGTTCGGGTATCTATCAGACTGAGGCGGGGCTTAGAGAAGGTGTGGTCGGTGTCTACAGTTACTCTTATATGGAGGGCGCGTTGTCGAATGCGCTCCATCGGCCGGCTGTGGTTACGATGGACAATTTTACAGGATTGAGTGCCGAGCGTGCACAAAACACGACTATCGGCGCCGGGGGTGGCATGACTTCCGACCAGGCCAATACGGGGCTTTATTGGTCGGCAAATTTCAAGCTGATTTCCCGAGCGAACGCTGTGCTTCACGATGCGGAGAAGAATATCGACAACATGAGCGCCGACGCACACAGGTATTTTTATGAGGCGAAGATTTTAAGGGCGTTTGCCTACTATAATCTTTGTGTGGCATACGGAAACGTTCCGTTTTTCACCAGTCCGGTGACAGTCGACGACTTCAAGTGTGCCCGGACTCCGCGCATGACAGTGCTCGACTATTTGCTTTCGGAATTGGAGGAGATCGCGTCTTCCGATGTCCTGCCATGGACCAGCGACGTGCGTGGCCGTCTTGACCGGGCATGTGCCTACGGACTGAAAGCTCGGATTGCGCTGTTTGCTGCCGGAATAGTCGAAGAAGGTGCGGACCGTTACTATCGGATGGCGGCGAATGCGGCTAATGAAGTGATTCTGAAAGGCGGTCGTCAGCTGGCTAAAAATTTTGATGACTTGTTTACGAAAGCAGGACAGCAGAAGTCTGATGCCCGGAGCGAATTGCTTTGGGAACTGATGTATTCGGCAGAGTTAGTCAATGATACATTCAAATATCATTGGGTTGCGTTAGGCAATGGTCCGCGTATGTTTGCACAGACCGGACAGCACCCGACCGGATTGATTGCCGATGCTTTTGAATGTACCGACGGAAAGCGAATCGATGAATCGCCACTCTATAATCCTCAAAAGCCGTGGGAAAACCGAGATCCGCGCTTCTCTTCCACTTTGAAGATGCACGGCGACACGCTTGAGTGGTATTCGTCCATCGATGGAAAATGCAAGACAATTCTGGAAGCCTATATGGGTCAGACGAAAATATGGAGGGAATCCAACGGACGTTGGCTCAAAATGATTAATCCGGACGTCGCCGATGTCAATGCATGGACAAGCTTTGTCAAGAACGGCTGCGGATATATATGGTTTAAGTATTTGGGAGGACTGACTGAGAATACCAGCGACGTTACGTCGAACATTGCAGTCATGCGCTATGCCGAAGTGCTGCTTTCTTATGCCGAAGCGAAAATCGAATTGGGAGAGCTTGATGAAAGCGTCTATGATGCAATCAATCAGGTGAGACGCCGTGCCGGAATGCCTGATGTAGCACAGGAACGCAAGGGAGACCAATGGAAGATGCGCCAGCTTGTGCGACGTGAGCATAAAGTTGAGTTGGCGATGGAAGGATTGCATTTCGCTGATATGAAGCGATGGAAGATTGGCGACTTGGAGAATGCGGCACCGAGCTATGGCACTCCGAATTCCGAGACTCGTTTCGAAGGCATGTCGCCTACGGACATCCCGAATTTCAAAATTTCCGATCGCAACGACTTGAATGACATCGGCAGTTATGAAGCGTTCAAGGGCAAACTGTTGGTGCGCGACCCTGAACGTCGTTGGCAAGAGAATTTCTATCTTTGGCCGCTGCCTCAGTCAGAATTGAATAAGAATCCGAATTTATTGCAAAATCCCGGCTATGCGAATTAGAATATTCATAGGACTGCTGGAGGTAGTCGCATCGTCGCTTGTGATGAACGCAGGCTGGCAAAAAGTACGTGTCGAACAGCTTGACGGCACAATGACCTTGAGCAATGGAAATGTGACGACATCGTTTGCCACCCAGGGTGCATTTGACGTTCTTTCGATGCGCCTTTCTGGCGGACCGGAGCTTGTCGTGGCCGGAAGCAACCGCGAGCCGTGGACTATAGTCTAT
>USOC01000320.1 GCA_900556245.1 uncultured Prevotellaceae bacterium | reverse complement strand
CGCCCGTCTTGCACTTTTCGTCGACGGAAATCTACTGGCCACAGAAGATGTTAATGCCACGATTCCGGCAGGAGGATCTTACAGCTATACTTTCATGCAACGTGCCGATATCTCAAAAGAGGGCAATCACAAAGTGGAAGTAAGAAATGTCACTCCCGGCGATGAAAATATCAGCCGCAGCGTTGTCTCTGTCAATGTCAATGTCTATGGAGAAGGTGAGACCTGTAAGTCGGCAAGTCTCTACGACGATCCGAAACTATATATCTCAAAGGTCAGTGTCGGCAATCTTGAAAACGAGTCACAGAGCGAGCACTATGCCGATTATTTTGCGACGAAAGAGCTTAATGTTGTGCCGGGAGAGACCTACACGCTGAGCATTGAGCCGATGAAGGCAGCTGTGGCCGGAGTCTGGATTGACTGGAACGAAAACGGAATTTTCTCCGACAAGGGAGAACTGGCAGGATACGTCTATGACAAGCCTTTGGAATTTTCCGTGCCGGAAGACATTGCTGTAATGCGCGGGAAAAAATAGATGTGGATCGTGCTCGACGACAGCAACAATCCACAGCCTTGCGGAGAATACTACTATGGTGAGACTGAAGACTATGGCGTTGTCCTTGAACGTAATGCCGGAACTCCTTCGATGCAGCTCAGCGTGGCTGAAATATCGGAATCGGCTTCTGTCGGCAGTACCGACGTACGCGAAATTCCTTTTGATGTGACCAATATCGGCGATGCCGATCTCAATGCCTCAATGACTGTCGAATATGAGCTGCCGATAGTCTATGAACGTCGCAATACGCAGACGGTCCGCAAATTTGCCGGCAAGTTGAGCGCCGCACCATCCTCCGTCAGAGCTTCCGAACCGACGGTCGACGCTTCCGTTCAGCATGTGCTTCGCTATGACAACGGTTTTGACACCGGTGTGGGTGTGGGCAACTATGAAACGGCAATTTTCGGGCAATGCTTCCCGGCAAATGTAATCGGCACAGTGAAAGGAATGAAATTGTCAAGTGTTGACGTATATCTCCATGAGATTACGGGACAGAACGCTGCCGTGAAGATTTTCGGACAGGGAATCGACGGACAGGCCGGAAAACTGCTTGCGGAAAAAGAATTTACGCCTGTCGCCGACAGCTGGAACCATATAGTGCTTGATACGCCAGTGACGCTTGACGGTAAAGACATTTGGTATGGCGTGGAATTGCGTGGTATGCAAGCCGGACACTACTACATCGGCATTGATTCCGCTCCCGCAGTTGCCGGATACGGTGATGCATGCAATGTAGACAACTATTGGTGGTCGATGTCAGAATTGGGAATCAACCACAACTTCTGTGTCAGGGCAAATCTTACAGGAGAGCGGACAGCCGCTATCAACTGGCTCAAATTAGACAAAAATGCAGTCAGCCTGCACCCGAACGAAAATGCGCAAGTAAAGGTCTCGCTGACCTCGGAAGGCCTCGAAAAGGCAGTCTATGAGGCCAAAATTAAAATCACGTCTAACGATGAGCTCTGCCGGACATCCTATATTCCGGTCTATTTCACCAACGGTACAGCTGCCGGTATCGTTTCTGCCGATTTGGGAAAAACGGTCGTTAAAGTGGTCGACGGAAAGATTCTTGTCCGTTCTGAGGAAGAAATTGTCCAGGTTGCGGCATATGACTTGTACGGACGGCTCGCCGCTGTAAATGGTTCAGTCAATTCCTGCGAACTTTCGCTCAGCGAGATGGCGGCAGGAGTCTATGTCGTTACGGTCGCTTATGCGGACGGTGGCGCCGAGTCGCTTAAGGTCGCTGTAATCAGATAGACAAATCCGGCTTAGATTGCTTGGACAAATAAGAAAGGAGAATGCCCGGAGAGGGCATTCTCCTTTCTTTTATAATAAACAAGGGGGGATTTCCGTTTCTATAATGAATCATTGTGTCGACTAAGCAACATGAGAAAAATCTGGGCATTATCCATCTTGGCGGCGTTGCTGTCGCTTGCCGCTTGCCGGGGCGCAAAGTTGAGCGTCGCCGACGAGCAGTTTGCGCGCGGTGAGTACTACGACGCCTCCGTCACCT
>USOC01000319.1 GCA_900556245.1 uncultured Prevotellaceae bacterium | reverse complement strand
GGAATGTGTTGTAGCTCTTCGATGTAGTCAGATTGACCAAGTATTTGTTGAGCGATCCGACATTGTTCGCAATAGCCATATCGTTGTCATTAAGCACGATGAGCAGATTGCTTTTGGAAGAAGCTGCATTGTTGAGCCCTTCGAAAGCCAGTCCTCCGGCAATTGAAGCATCTCCTATGACGGCAATCACATTGCGACGAGGTTCTCCTTTCACTTTCGAAGCGATAGCCATTCCCAGCGCAGCCGATATGGAGTTTGACGCATGTCCGGCAATGAAGCAGTCGTATTCGCTTTCCGCCGGATTGGGGAATCCACTGAGGCCGTTCAGTTTGCGGATGGTGTCGAAAACGTCGCGTCTTCCCGTCAGTATCTTATGTCCGTAGGCTTGATGTCCGACGTCCCAGACGATGCGGTCATAGGGGGTGTCGAAAACGTAGTGTAGTGCAACAGTCAGCTCGATGGCTCCCATGCTTGAAGCGAAGTGCCCGGGATTTTTCGAAAGCGCATCGATGATAAATTCACGCAGTTCAACGCAGACTTTAGGCAGCTCCTCGACGGGGAGCTTTCTCAGGTCTGCAGGACTGTTGATTTTCGATAGTAACGGGTATGATTCACTCTTTTTTTCCACGCTTATATTTTTTATAGATTGGAACAAAAACAACGATACCGGAGGCAATGATGGAGAAAATTACCATAAAGTCGATTTTTCTCGTCGTCAGTAGCAAGTAGCAGAGCAGGAGCCACAGGAGTGTAACGCATGCCACTCGGAAGATGTTTGATTTGCTCATTTCTTCAGTAGTTTATTAGTGGTAACATTAAAGAAGTCTTGGCTATACATGGATGCCGAGACTCAATTTGTTAGTCTTATCGTCGTACAAAGATAGTGAAAGTCGAGGGGAGAAATTTGAATTTATTCAAAATTTATCCCAAGACGCATCCTATCTTATACAAAGATAGTGAAAGTCGAGAGAAAAAGCATCAAGTTTACTTGAATGATTTTGCCGAGCCGGCTCCTGTCTTGTTTGAAGATAGTGAAAGTCGAGTGGGATATGAATAGGGAGAATCTTTTGTGGCGGGATATAAGTCAAAAAGCCGGAGTAGGACACCTTCCTCCGGCTTTAAACGATATTTTTGCGAACTACAACACTTCTTGTCCCCGTAGGAATACCCGGCGGATAATGGGAGAGGTGTAGGCATACGGCAGATATGCGACCGAAGGGATTTTTTCCGTGAGGAAGAAGTTTGCCTTCTTGCCTATGGTGATCGAACCATATTCGTCGCTCAGCCCCATGGCGTAAGCTCCGTTCAGTGTTGCGGCGTTGATTGCTTCGGCTGGGGTCATGCGCATCTTGATGCAAGCCAGCGAAACAACCATTTTCATGCTGCCTGAAGGTGACGAGCCGGGGTTGTAGTCAGAGGCCAGAGCCACGCTTAACCCACCCTCAATCATAGCTCGGGCAGGAGGATAGGGCATTCCAAGAAAAAAGGCGGCGCCCGGCAGCATCGTCGGCATGGTGTCGGAGGTGCGTAGCACTTCGATTTCCTCAGTTCCTATGCGTTCTAAGTGGTCGACAGACAGAGCCTTGTTGCGGACACCGACCTGCACGCCACCCGAAAAATCCAACTCATTGGCGTGAATTTTCGGAATTAGTCCGTATTCAGCACCTGCGCGCAAAATCCGTTCTGTTTCTTCAACTGTGAAGAATCCCCTGTCACAGAAAACGTCGACGAATTCGGCGAGACCCTCGTTGCTGACGGCTGGAATCATCTCCCGGCATATCAAATCTACGTATTCCTTTTGACGCCCGTTGTAAGCTCTTCCGACAGCGTGAGCCCCGAGGAAAGTGGCACGGACAGTAATTGGAGAGGTCTCTCGGATACGGCGGATTACACGCAGCATCTTAAGTTCATCATCGGTAGTGAGTCCGTAACCGCTCTTGATTTCGACACAGCCCGTTCCCATTGAAATTATCTCACGGATGCGTTCTGTTGCCTGCCAATAAAGTTCGTCTTCGGACATTTCGTGCAGGCGGTCGGCAGAATTCAGAATGCCGCCACCTCGCTTG
>USOC01000318.1 GCA_900556245.1 uncultured Prevotellaceae bacterium | reverse complement strand
CATTGTTGAGCGACGGGCTGTTTGTCAGCTGTTCGAAAGGAATCGGATAGTAGGCCTTTTCCGGAGTCCATCCCTTTGTGCCGAGCACTTCCTGTGCTTTTCCTGTGCGGAGCAGGTCGAGGTAGCGTTCGCCCCATTCGCAAGCCAGCTCCATACGACGTTCGTCGAGCACTTCCTCAAGCGTCACACCGCTCTTTTCCTGCATTTTCGCACGCTTTCTGATTTCGTTGTAGCCGTAGTCTCCGTTCTTTCCCTGACGGATTTTCGCTTCTGAGTTCATCAGCAATACGTCTGCATAGCGGAACACACGCACGTTGTTGCCTGAGCCATAGCCACGGCCTTCGAGTGTTTCGCTCTTCGGCAGATAAGCCTTTCCGTTCCAAACGTTGGTAGCGGTCGGATTTGAAGCACCCTTGATAAAGTCGCCGCTTGGAGTGGTTTCACCTCCTTTGAGGAATGTGGTTGTGGCGCGGACTGTCTCGCCACGGTCTTCAGCCCATTTCATGAATTCCTTCTCGAATCCGATGAATCCCCAGCCTGAGATAGTACCCGAGTTGGCCGGACCTTGGAATACGAAAAATTCTCCCGGACGGATCTCATCGCCCGAACCTGTGCCGAAGTTTGTCAGCTGTACTTCGAACATCGACTCGTTGCAGAGCTTGCCTGCTGATTTGAAGAGATTGTAGAAATCACCGACCTATTCGAACTTTTTGCTTCCGATGATGTCTTCTGTCAGACGCTCAACTTCAGCATAGTCGCCGAGCATCAGGTTGACTTTGGCGGCCAGCAGTTCGGCGGTAACGGCAGTCACGGCACCCTTGTGCTCCATTTCGTTCGGACGCAGGCGCGGCAGGTGGGCAATGGCATATTTCAAGTCTTCTTCAAGCATGAAGCGGTATACGCCGTCGCGTTTTGTACGAGTCATGTCGGTCTGGTTATTATCGCGATAGATGACAACGTCACCGAAGCATTGCGTCAGACGCCAGTAGGCGTATGCGCGGAGGAATCTGATTTCACCGCAGTAGGTTTCGTATTTCTTGAAATCTTCGTCGGTTTTGATGTTAGCCTTGAAGCCTTCCATATCCTCCAATGCAGAGTTGGCGAAGCGGATAATTTTGTAGTGCTGGTTCCATGTTTCATTGAATCCCCACCATGAATTGCTTTGGATAAATTCTTCACCGATGCCAATCAGGTCAGCCTGGTCATCATAGCGGCCCGACCATACATCGTCGTCGCGAACGACGAATGCCGCCCATGAAATCCAGTGGAGACCGCCGGTGCGCACTTGGGCGTAGACGCCCGAAACCGGTTGGTACATATTGGCAAGGTTTGTGTAGTCGATGCTTTCTTCCGGGACTTTGTTTTCCGGCGCTTTGTTCAGAAAGTCGTCGCACGATGTTCCGCCGAGCAACATCAAGGCAGGAAGCATATATGTCGAAATTTTCTTCAGAAGTTTCATAATTGTTCTTTTTTAAGAGTTTAGAAATCGATTTGAACGCCGAAAGTGTAGGTTGCGGTCAACGGATATACTTCAGTGTCCCATCCTTCCGGATCAGAAAGTTCCGGAGTGAAGCTGTTCGCCTTGAATGTAGAGAACGGACGGTCTGCGGTGAGGCTCAGGCGGATGCCCGGCATTGTGTAGTTACCGAACTTGATGTTCTTGAATGAGTATCCGAGAGTGATGTTCTGGATGCGGAAGTAGTCGGATTTCTCCACAAAGTAAGAACTGATTTTCTGGTCGCTGATGTTCCAGCCTTTTGTAAGACCCTTTGCAGACGGGTGAGTGTTGGACGTTCCTTCTCCGTGCCAGCGATTTTCGTAAGTGTCCTTGTCGAAGTTGTAGTGTGAATCGGCATAGCGCAAGGAGCGTTTGCGGTTCCAGAGTTCTCCTCCCACCTGTCCGTAAGTAGTCAGCGCGAAGTCGAAGTTCTTATAGCTGAAGCCGATGTTGAATCCATAAGTGAAATCCGGGACATACGAGCCGAGAATCTGACGGTCATCGCCGTCGATTTTGTGGTCGCCGTTTACGTCTTCATAGCGGAGGTCACCCGGTTCAAGACCGTTTTCCAAAGCAAT
>USOC01000317.1 GCA_900556245.1 uncultured Prevotellaceae bacterium | reverse complement strand
ATACTCCACACCGACGTCTGCGCCACCTATCACGGCGACCCGGCGGCAACAAGCACCAAGGAAGTGATATGCAGCTATCCCGGCATCAAAGCCATTACCAACTACCGCATTGCACACGCGTTGCTGCAATTGGGCGTACCCATCCTTCCCCGCATGATTTGCGAGATGGCCCATTCCGAAACCGGCATCGACATCCATCCGGGCGCAACCATCGGCGAATATTTCGCCATCGACCACGGCACCGGCATTGTCATCGGCGCCACAGCCATCATCGGTCACCACGTGAAACTCTATCAGGGAGTGACACTCGGCGCAAAAAGTTTCACCTACGACGAAAACAACAACCCTGTCAAAGGCATACCCCGCCATCCGATTATCGGCGACAACGTGGTCATCTATTCCAACACCTCGGTGCTCGGACGCATCACCATCGGCAACAATGCCATCATCGGCGGTAACATCTGGATTACGGAGAATGTGGGAGAAAACGAGAAACTCGTACAGGCAAAAGCCGACAACATACTACGACTAAAGCAAGAATAACAATGATAGAAGAGATGGAACTCATAGCCAAGACATTCCAAGGATTGGAAGATGTGCTGGCTGAAGAATTGAGACAACTGGGCGCAAGCGACGTCAAGACAGGCACACGCATGGTGTCGTTCAAGGGCGACAAGGCGTTGATGTACAAAGCGAATTTCTGCTGCCGCACAGCCCTTAGGATTCTCAAACCGATTCACACGTTTAAAGCCACTGATGCCGACGAACTCTACGAAGAAGCGAAAAAGTTCGACTGGAGCCGTCTGCTGAGTCCGAAAAAGACATTTGCCATCGACTCCACCGTCTACAGCGAGGAGTTCCGCCACTCAAAATTCGTGACCTACCGCGTAAAAGACGCAATTGCCGACTATTTTAACGAAAAATACGGCAGCCGTCCGTCGATTCGTCTGACAAACGCCGACATCCTGCTCAACGTGCATATCTACAAAGACCAGGTGACACTGTCGCTCGACAGTTCGGGCGAGTCGCTTCACAAACGCGGCTACCGCACGGCACAGACAGAAGCCCCCATCAACGAGGTGCTTGCCGCCGGTCTGATTCTGAAAACCGGATGGAAAGGCGAAAGCAATTTCATTGACCCGATGTGCGGCTCCGGCACATTCCTGATTGAGGCCGCACTGATAGCCCGCAACATCAACCCCGGTGTGTTCCGCTCCAACTTTGCCTTCGAGACTTGGCCGGACTTCGACCAAGAGCTTTTCGAAAGCCTCTACAACGACGATACGGCGGAACGCGAGTTCAATTACAAAATCTACGGCTCCGACATTTCTCCGAAAGCAATAGCCATCGCGTCGCAAAACATCAAGAGCGCCGGAGTGGGCAAGTATATCGAGCTGTCGACAATGCCTATCCAAGACTATACGGAAGCGCCGGAAAACGGCATTCTCATCACCAACCCTCCCTATGGGGAACGCATCTCGGCGGAGGATATGGACGCACTTTACGCATCGATTGGCGAACGCCTGAAAAACGTGTTCAAAGGCTACCACGCATGGATACTCGGATACCGCCAGGAATATTTCGACCGCATCGGACTGAAGCCATCGGTGAAATTCCCGGTGCTTAACGGCGCTCTGGAATGCGAAATGCGCGAATACGTCATTTTCGACGGGACATACGCCGATTTCCGCAAGCAGGGACGCACGATACGCGACGACGAATTCAAGCGTCCTGAACGACCGAAAAGGAAGCCGGACAACGACCGCCGCGACAACCGCTGGAAGAACCAAGGAGAGCGGTTCAGGGGCGACCGCGACTTCAAAGAAAGCAGCGACCGCTGGGAACGCGACAAGCATGGCGTACGCCGCGAACGTGCCAAAAACAAACTCGAAGAAAAGTATCACAAGCCCTATCTGGAAAGGATGCGCGACGACAAGCCGAAACGCTCCGCACGCGACAAGGAACTTTTCGACGATGAAAAAGTGAGAAGAGCTGTGAAATTCCGCAAACCGCGCCTGTTTGACGACGACGAATTTGACGCCAGAGACATCGTGATGCGCCATCGCAACAGAAAAGACAATTCTGAAAAATAAAAGCCATAAGACCAGACAATGAAACAGCAAAGAGTCCTGCTCCTCGGTTCAGGAGG
>USOC01000316.1 GCA_900556245.1 uncultured Prevotellaceae bacterium | reverse complement strand
CAATGTTGTCAAGTGGAGCAGACTTCGTGCGTCCGGGCGTAGAACCTGTCGACTGGAATGGCTCAAGTGTGACATCGTTTGGGGTAATTTTTGATTTGGTAACACAAGATGCAACTGCGGGTTGTGCGGTTCTTACAAATAAAGAACTGGTTGGACAAAGGGTTCCGGCTTATATGACTGTAGGCACCCCGTGGGTTTTTGTCGGTGGAAAAAGTATGATTGATGCGTTAAACTATGCGGCAGCAGGAGATGGCGGTTCTTACGGGGGTGTGCAGTTTGCCAGTCAGCCCGATGCAATTTCGCTAAATTATCAGAAAACAAACGCTAAAGAAGTTTCCCACGTTATTGCTTATCTTTGGTCAGGTACGTTCAAAGCAAATGTAGCTTCATCCGTTTCCGGTAAAAAACCGGATTTCACATATACTTACGGCCGTGAATTGGACGACTTGGATCGTGCCGTTTTGGGACGCCAGACAGAGAATGTCACGCAAAAAGGTAAGCTGATTGCTTCAGTCGATTACGAACTGACTTCAGCGACAGCCGACTGGACTGCCTTGACGGCCGATTTGAAGTATGATCAGGGCAATGGTAGTTTGATCCCCGAGAAAATGAACGTCATCCTTTCCGCGGCAGACTATTGGACGCGTCCTAATATTCAGTCTAATACAGAATTAAAGGTCGATGATGTGAAATTCGTTTATTATTCTCGTTTGGCGAGCCTGACTGTCGGAGGCGTTTCTGTAGAGGGTTTTGCGTCTGACAAATATGAATATGAAATTCCTGCCGCGCTTCCTGCCACAACAGACGGCATCGCCTATACGGTGCTTGGCGAAAGCCCCGCGAAGGAGGTGAAAGTGGTTCGCGACGAGGCGGCGAGTGCAATCAAGGTGATTGTGACGAATACGAATGCCGGCGCAGATGCGGTTGACGCAGACGGACAAAAATCACACACCTACACATTGAAATATGTCTATACAGTGACAGACTATCCCGGATACTTGACGGTTGGTTTTGGAGAAGGCTATTTGGCAGCAAACAAGGTGGCAAATGTGAAGATTGTGGACAAAAAGAACGGCAAATGCGACTTTGTGCTTCCGAACTTCGAGATGCTTGGTATTCCATTGGGAGACATTGTTGTGCCAGACGCGACAATGTCGGTAGAAGACATGAGTACGACCACTTATGCAGGGGAAGTGAAAGGTATGCAACTCGCCGGAGGATCCATTGTCGCCGATGTGGCACTGAACGGGACTATCGACCAGCAGGGAAAGGCAGACATGACAGTGGATGTCGTTTGGATTCAAGATGCAAGCAACCCTTCATCGAACCCTGCAATTCCGGTGAAGTTTGTGACGGAGAAATGGCAGATGAAAGAAAACGGCTATTATTTCGTGGTGAACAGCGACAACTATCAGCATCCGTTGGCGGAGAAGGTTGCGACTCAGCTGACCATTCTTCCGGAATCGGCGGCTGATAACGGTTCGTTAAATTGCAAGTTGACGCTTGATGGCGTTAAATTCACGGATGGCACGGCTGTAGATTTCGGCAATCTTACAGTTTCCGGCATTCAACAATTGGGCGACCGCAATGTTGTGGCAAAGACTTACGAAGGAACAGCAACGAAGAGACAGCCGAGACAGTCGTAGTGAGCGGTTCGCGCAATGAAAACATCCAGTACGAGCTGAAGTTTGCCGTTACGGTCGGAGGCAAGACCCGTGACATCGTCTTTACAACCGAAGCAGTCAGCTCAGGTGTTGAGGCAGTAGAGGGTGCAGAGGCCGTGGTTTACGGCATTGCTGACGGTATTGTCGTAGAAGGTTTCGCCGGCGAGGTTGTTGTATATGCGGCAGACGGACGCTTGGTGAAGGTTGCTGAGGGCAACATGACTGTAGCCGTGGAGAGCGGACTCTATCTTGTACGCACCGGCGCTAAGGTGACAAAAGTGATTGTGAAGTAATTCCGGAAAACGGATTGAAAATAGGTCGTGCGCGGCTGCTCATATTTGGGCTGTCGCGCACGAATTTTTTTCGCTTTGTCGATTTGCCAGGTCGCCGCTGTTTGGCAACGCTCGGTCGCGGGGCTTTTAACCCCCTCCCGGCTGTCGCCGTACTCCCCCTATTTGCGGTGGCAAACAGGGGGAGACAAATATTAACCCCCTCCCGG
>USOC01000315.1 GCA_900556245.1 uncultured Prevotellaceae bacterium | reverse complement strand
GAATGACAATGTAGTGGTCGTAGAGAACGCCCACGAACTGGCTCGCGTACTCTATCATATTTGGGACAAGCTCAATCAGCAGTCGCTTCTCGAAAGTTGGCACGACGCTTTGCAGATTCGCGAAGAGGCTCTCGATCTTTTCAGCCTTGGCATGCTCGACCTCTACACGCGTGCGCAAATCGAAAAGCTCTTCTGGTCGGTGGCTCGTGAAGTCAACGATATCGCCAAGGGAATGAAGCATGTGCCGGATGAATTGAAAATTTCCAAGATGTTGCCCGACAAGTATTTCTGCAACTTTTCGCTGTTCCAGTCGTTGCCAGACAGCTGGGCAATTGACCAGATGTTTCCGATAATGCCGATTTCGCGCCTTGACGAGCGCCCGTCGCGCACGGCGACAATTCAGGACGTCACTTGCGACTCCGACGGAAAAATCGGGTGTTTTATTTGCAATCACGGCGTTTCCAACTCCTTGCCCATCCACCCGCTGAAAGCAGGCGAATCCTACTATCTCGGCGTGTTCCTCGTTGGAGCTTATCAGGAAATTCTCGGCGATATGCACAATCTTTTCGGAGATACAAACGCCGTGCATATCAGTGTCTATCAAGACCGTTATGAAATTGACCAGATTATCGACGGCGAAACAGTGGCGGAAGTGCTCGACTATGTGCAGTACAGTCCGAAAAAGCTTGTGCGCAACGTTGAGACGTGGGTCACTCGTTCGATGAAAGAGGGAAAGATTACGCCGGAAGAAGGGCGGGAGTTCTTGAGCAACTACCGTTCCGGACTTTACGGCTATACCTATCTTGAAAAGGATTAATTCGAAAGCGTATCGATGGGTTTCCGCTATTTCATGTGCCTGTCCTATAACGGAGCACCGTTTCATGGATGGCAGGTTCAGCCTAATGCAGTAAGCGTCCAGGAAACGTTGGAACGCGCATTGTCGATGGTGCTGCGCGAACCAGTGGGAATTGTCGGCGCCGGCCGAACCGACACAGGCGTGAACGCCCGCAGAATGTATGCGCACTTCACGCTTGAAAGGGAAATATCCGATGCCGCGCGGCTGGTGGCACAGCTTAACAGCATTGTCGGTAAGGACATTGCCGTTTACTCGGTTGTGCGGGTAGGAGATGAGGCGCATGCGCGGTTTGACGCGACAAGTCGCACCTATAAGTATTTTATCGGTTTGGAGAAATCGCCGTTCGACTATCCGTTTTGTTGGACGCCTCCCTATCGGCTTGATGTGAAGGCGATGAATGAAGCGGCAGAGCGTATGTGCCAGTTCTCCGACTTTACGAGCTTCAGCAAGCTGCATACTGACGCAAAAACCAATATTTGTCGCATTGACTATGCCCGTTGGGAAATGGAGGACGGCAAATTGGTGTTTACGGTCACAGCGGATCGTTTCTTGCGCAATATGGTGAGGGCGATTGTCGGCACGTTGGTGGAGGTTGGACGTCATCGCATCGATATCGACCGGTTTTGTGAGATTATCCGGCAGAAAAATCGGTGTGAGGCCGGGACTTCCGTGCCTGGAAATGCGCTGTTCCTTTGGGATGTGACCTATCCGTATCCTGTCGGTTGACATTTTGTTTTTTATTGTCTACCTTTGCATTGTCCGCCGGATTCACCCTTGATGGAAAGGAAGATATTGGCGAGGAAACGGAACATACATAATGAAATTTTTAATGAATATGATGAGGAAAAAACTGATTTTTACAATTCTGACGCTGCTCGGCGGCTTTCTGGCGGGAGTTGCGGCTGATATGGCGGAAGAGACCGCCCGGCAGTTTCTGTCCCGGAAATTCGGGGCTGTTCCTGAAGCTGCGGTTGTCGAACGGACAAACCTTGCCGGTTCGAAACTGGTGCGCGCGTCTTCCCGGTCGGGGGAGTCCGACTTCTGTGCCTACCGCGGGCTGATGCGCGGACGCGACTGCTTTGTGCTGATGGCGAATACGGCGAACGGACTGAAGGTGGTGGGCTACGGAGACGACGCTTCGTTTTCGTTCGACGAGATTCCGGATGCCATGCGCGAGGTGCTTGCGCAGATGAAGGCGGCGGCGGAATGCGGCGCCAATTCGTGGGACGGAGAGCCATGCACGCCGGTGGCGCCTCTGCTGACGACCAAGTGGGGACAGGGCGCGCCCTTCAACGGCGCCTGTCCGACGTACAAC
>USOC01000314.1 GCA_900556245.1 uncultured Prevotellaceae bacterium | reverse complement strand
GAAACGGCCTGCGCCTGTGGCCGGTTCCGACCAATCACGAACTGAACGTCGAAAGCTCCTCTTCCCTGTCGGCCGTTGCCGTCTACACCGCTTCCGGCATAAAGACAATCCGGAAAACGTTCCCCGACAAGACCGAGAAAGCCACAATCGACGTGTCTGCCCTCCAAAAAGGATACTACATCGCTGTCATATCCACGGCTGACGGCGAGATAAAGCGGCCGTTTGTCAAACGATAGCGCGGATACCGGCAAAATAAAGCGAGAACGGGATGCGGCAGAAACCGCATCCCGTTCTCACATAAATCAAAAAGGCAGACATTCACTTCTCCTCATCATACCATTTTGAATACATCAGATAGTTGGGGGCAATCTTCTGGTTCATCTCTTTTGACTGAGCCGGATCAACCATCTTCTTGAACTTGGCCGGTACACCCATCCAAAGTTCGTTGGGCCCAATCTTCGTGTTCGGCGAAACGACACTTCCGGCCGCCACTATCGCGCCTTCTCCTACTTCAACGCCATCGAGCAACACCGAACCCATCCCAATCAAGGCATAGTCATTGATTTTCGCGCCGTGAATAGTCACATTATGTCCTACCGACACGTCATCGCCGATTTCAATCGTCGACTTCTGATAAAGCGTATGGAGCACCGAGCCGTCCTGAATATTGACACGGTTGCCGATGGTGATTGTGTTGACGTCACCGCGAAGCACCGCACCAAACCAGATGCTGCACTCGTCGCCCATCGTCACTTCGCCCACAATCGTGGCATTGTCGGCAATAAAGCAGTCTTTTCCGATTTTCGGAGTAAATCCTCTGACAGGTCTAATTAAAGCCATAATTTTGTTTTTTTATCTGGTTAATTTCTTTGTTTTTTCTTTCAGCCACTCGCGCTGTGCATCGTCAAGTGCAGGGGACAGACGTTCGAAGACCGTTGCATGATAATTGTTGACCCAAGCCAATTCTTCATCGGAAAGCATCGACAAGTCAATCAACCGGCTGTCATAGGGGAACAGCGTCAGCGTCTCAAAATTCAAGAAATCGCCAAACTCTTCTGTCGTACGATAAGCACGCGACAGAATCAGATTCTCAATTCGGATGCCATAACGTCCTGCCTTATAGACTCCCGGCTCGTCGGAGGTAATCATTCCGGGTACAATCACAGTCGGATTCTCATTCAGTCGGATATTCTGCGGACCTTCGTGCACTCCAAGGAAATGGCCGACACCATGCCCCGTACCATGCCAGTAAGTCATACATTCTTTCCACAGGAACTGACGTGCCAAGGCGTCAAGCTGACTGCCGCGCGTGCCGGCCGGGAAAATGGCAGAACCGAGCGCAATGTGTCCCTTTAGCACAAGGGTATAGTCCCGACGCTGATTGTCTGTCGGGTTGCCAAGCGTAATAGTACGGGTAATGTCAGTCGTTCCGTCAAGATATTGTCCGCCACAGTCAATAAGCAGCATACCATCGGGACGCAATGTAGCCGACTTGCCTTCCTCCGGCTCATAGTGGACAATCGCGCCATGCTCGTTATAGCCGGCAATCAAGCCGAAACTCTCTCCGCGATAAAGCGGACTTGCCGCCCTGAATTCAGCGCACTTCTCAGCCACGTCATACTCCGTCACGCCTCCGGCGGGCACTGCCTGCTCAAGCCACATGTGAAGTTTCACCAAAGCTACGCCGTCACGTTCCATAGCCTTGCGTACTCCGTCAATCTGCACTTCGTTCTTGACCGCTTTCAACAAAGCGACAGGAGAAGAGGCATAGACAGGTGTCGCATTGGCAAGGCTGCGGGCAATCGTGTCGCTGGTCTTGTTGGGATCCATCAGCACAGCCGCATCTTTCAGCTTTTCAAGGAACGCGGTGACACTTTCATAAGGAGCGACACGCACACCGTGACCGGCAAGATAAGACGCAGTCTCGGCATCCACCTTGCGCTCGTCAACAAACAGCACGTTCTCTGCCTCTGAAATATAGGCATACGAAATGACAACCGGATTGCACTCCACATCACAGCAACGGATATTCAACGCCCATGCGATTTCATCAAGAGCAGAAAGCAACGTGCTGTCAGCTCCTTCTTTTGATGCGGCGGCAAGGATTCGCTCACGCTTGCTTTCCACCGACTCGCCGGCATATTGCTCGTCGTGAACGTAAATGTTGTCAAGAGGCAA
>USOC01000313.1 GCA_900556245.1 uncultured Prevotellaceae bacterium | reverse complement strand
CACTCTCGATATTGATATGGCCGTCGAATAGGGCTACCAACTTGTTTGTGATGGCCAAACCGAGGCCGAATCCCTCCTGTCCCTGTGCGTTTTTCAGGCGAGTGAACTCTTTGAATATGCGCTCTTGTTCTTCCGGGGCAATACCACAGCCTGTATCGCTGACACTGAACGAGAGCATTGATTCACCGACAATCTCCGCTTCAAGGGAGACGTGGCCGGACTGTGTGAACTTGACGGCATTCGACAGCAGGTTTTCCACAACTTGGCGGATGCGGAACGGGTCGCCGAAGAACGGGCGGTCAAGCGAGTCGCTGCCTTTGTAGACGAGTGACAGATTTTTGGCTGCGGTCAGTGGTTGATAGCTGGTTGCAATCGCGTCAAACAGTTGGCGGGGATTGAATACTTCGCGACTGACATCCATCTTTTGGGCGTCAAGACGGTGGAAATCGAGCAGAGAGTTCACCAAATTGAGCAAATGTCTTGCCGAGCTTTCCATATTGTTCAGATAAGTTTGTTGGCGGGTATCGGTCGATGTCTCTTTCAGCAATTCCGAAAAGCCGATGATTGAGCCGACGGGGGCTTTGATGTCGTGGGTGATGGTCAGCATCAGTTGTTCCCTTGCTTCGAGCAATGCTTCGGCTTGGCTGTTGGCTTCTTCAAGCTGTCGGCGGTAGCGAGTGCTTCGCGTGATGTCTCGCCAGATGATGACGATGAATATGATGGAAAGGAGGATGCCGCCAAAAGCAATGCCGGCAATGGTGACGGCCGAGCGGTATCGGATGTATTCCTCGTGGTGATGGCGGGAAGTAGTCGCCTTTTCACTGTCCTCGACGATGACGCTCAGGAGCTGTCCTACTTTTTGGCTCAGATCAAGACCGTCGGCTTGGAGGCGTTTCACTTGACGGTTGCGTTCGGATATTCGCCCCAGTCGGGTGTGGTCTACGCGTTTTCTGACGTCAGTCAGCATCCTCGCCACAGTGTCTGCCGGATTGAAGGTTTGCATCACGGTGTCGGTACGATGTTCTACAACGACGTTGCTTACGGTTGTGGAGTCGTTATGTTTTCGGGAGAAAGCATCTCGCAGTCGCCCGAAAAAGTTTTTTCTTGGAGCTACAACGGTGTAGTTGTTGGTTCTTGTCACCTCCGATTTCTTCACTTTCGGCACTTCCATCAGAGAATCGCGGTTGTGGAGCAGTTCGTCGATATACTGGCGGTAGAGCAAGTCTGAATTGTCATTGTCGATGGCTGTTGCAAGGGCTTGCATGTTGGCTGCTTTTTTTTCCAGCAGGATTCCAACGGAGTCGAGGCGGGCAATCTGTCGGGAATCGTTGATGAGCGTTCGCAGTGAATCGGCCGAGGATGCGGCAGCCATCATTTCCGTAACGTATTTTTGGAAGTTTTCCGTTTGCCCGCCACTGATGGCCTGTCCGATTATTTCTGCTTGGTAGAGACGGCAGACAATATCGTTGGTGATGCGCTGGCGGCGGTTCAGTTCGCTTTCCACGCCGTCCGATTCTGTGAGGGCGTTCAGTGAATCATCGACGTAGTACACGGCAATGATTGTCAGGATGGCTAATATCAGGTAGCCGGATGCTACTTTCAGACGGGTGGAAAGACGGGGCATATTCAATCTGTTTAGATGTTCGGCCTCAAAAATACGCAGAATTTATGAGAGTTGCATCAAAGAAGGAGGATAAGCTGTTTGTTTTACGTCGTGATGGCCGCATTCCGACAAGTTCGGAATGCGGTTCTGCTTCGGTTTTTCTTGTTGTCTTTTGGTTGTTTCCCTTTCGTCGTGCGTTTTTGAAGAATGCATGTCTCGGTTCTGTCGGATGGTCAGTTAATCGTCAGAAATCCGGCCTTTATGGCTTTCATGATAAGTTCGGCAACGTTGCGGGCTCCAATTTTGTCCAAGAGGTGGCGACGGTGGCTTTCTATGGTGTTGACTGTCACGCCTAATAGTCGGGCCATTTCTTCCGTGCTTTTTCCACAAGCGAGAAGTTGGAGTATCTTCAGCTCTTTCGGGGTCGGGGCTTTATATTCCGTGGCGATTTGAAGGAGCTTTTTTGCATGGCGGCAATAATATTTTTCTCCTTTGGCAACAGTCCTGACGGCTTTTTTGATTTCTTCCGCATTTACAGATTTGAACAGAATGCCGTCGACATTCGCTTCTTCAAA
>USOC01000312.1 GCA_900556245.1 uncultured Prevotellaceae bacterium | reverse complement strand
AGTCTATGAGAATAGAATCAAGGCTGCACACTGTCGAATCGATATGGTCGTACAGGCCTCGGTCGTTAAGCAGTAAGCCGAGCGAAGAATCCTTACTGTTTATCTTGGTGGTAATTGCATTCAGATTGGCAGTGGTCGACTTCACATTGCTCATTGTTTCTGACAGCGGCATATCCTTCAGCTCTTTGCTGAGCGCCTTCAAATCCCCCGAGATTCCCGCCAAATCCGCAGTCAATTCATTGACATTGGCTATGACAGGATCTACACTTTTTGATGCCGAAGCAAGACGTGCGCTCATTACCTCCAAATTTTTTGAAATGGCATCCAGACGAGTTACCGAAGCGTCCAATGCAGGATTGGCTGCAAGGGAATCAATGTTGGCAAGAATGCTGTTCAATTTCGGTAAAATCTCGACTACCTGCGGAATGACATTCTGCGCAATGCCCGACATCATATCTTCCTGAGTATATCCCTCCAATCGAGAACCTTCTTCATAATAGTCTGCTCCTGGCGCCATTTCAATGGCAAGGCCGGCTGTACCAAGAAGGCTGGTCATTTTGGCCATGCGCGTTCCCTTTGTCAGACGGATAGCGCTCTCCATATTCACTTCCACAAGTACATGACCGGGGTTTTCATAGTCGTATTGCAATTTTGTCACTTGCCCCACCTTCATCCCGTTTAGCGTCACTGGCGCAGCTTCCGAAAGGCCGGAAACATCTGTCAATGCGACATAATAAAGATTTGTCGACTTGAAAACGTTGATTCCTTTCAGAAAATCAATCCCGACAAACAGAATCGCCAGACTGAGCACCAGCATCAACCCGATAATTATCTCTCTCGTAAAAAGTTTTTTCATCTCTACTATTTTATTCTTTTACCATTTTTGAATTCCACTAAAAAGGCATCTTCAAATTTCTTGCGAACCTTTCGAAGATTCTTCTTTGCCTTGTCTTTGTCTGTCGTTGCTCCGGTCGTGTATTTGAAAAGGCCGCCTTCTTTATAGGATTCCACATCATCAAGCCCGCGAAACTCCCGCGACCCACTTGGCAGCCTCTTCCCGCTGGACAGAAACTGAACCCGATATTCTATTTCCAACGATTCTCGTTCTCCTGCCCTCTCCGGATTTTCCTTGCGGTTATGTCTTTTATCCCGGTTATCTGCATTTTTTTCCACAAAATCGCGACGTTGTCCGGACTGATAATAATCCCACTCCTCTTTGTATTGACTAAAAGCATAGAACAACGCCTCCGCAAGTTGATTTTGTCCGTCTGAAGATGCCAGATAAGCCTCCTGCTTGGGGTTGCAAATAAAGTCCAGTTCCACTAACACCGCCGGCATACTCGTTGCCGCCAACACCCAAAATCCGGCCTGACGAACCCCTTTATCAATTCTGCCTACAGCCGCAAACTCATCCTGTACCAAAGACGCAAAATTGACACTCTGCTCCATATGTTTGCTCTGATTAAGCTCAAAGATAATATACGATTCTGTAGAATTGGGATCAAAGCCTTGATATCTTGCCGAATAGTCATCTTCCAATTCAATAACGGAATTCTCGCGCTTCGCCACATCAAAATTTTCCTGCGTGCGATGAAGCCCTAAAGTATACGTCTCAGCCCCCGCAACAGAGAAACGTCGTTTCGAACGCTTGTCGATGGAATTGGTGTGTATCGAAATAAACAAATCGCCTTTTGCCTTGTTGGCAATATTCGCACGCTCCTGCAAAGAGATGAATCGGTCATCGTCACGCGTATAGACAACCTTGACATCTTTAAACTCTTTGTCAATATTCCTGCCCAGCTTCAACGCAACACCGAGATTGATATCTTTTTCCCGAGCCTTGTCGCCGACAGCTCCGACATCTTTTCCTCCATGACCGGCATCGATAACTAAGACAAAATCTTTCGCCGAAACATCAAACAACGCCACGGCAAAAAAGCTAAGTATCAAAAGATATTTTTTCAATCCGACAATCATTAATCCTGATTTTCGATTACAAAAATACGACAATTTTACCGAAATAAAGAATCTGCCACGCTTTTTTAAAATTTCCCTGACTTTTGTTTTATATCTGAATTATTAGTCTTAAATTTAAATCTTAAAAATTCAGCATTTGTTATGGCACACTTTCGGCTTCGGCTTTCAACACTATTGTTTCTGATACAATCATTGATTCTTTTCGGAAACGGCAACTCTGACAATCAGCGACT
>USOC01000311.1 GCA_900556245.1 uncultured Prevotellaceae bacterium | reverse complement strand
AGCTTCAGTACCACATTCATAATCCTCAGCAACATCTTTAGCATACAAATACTCAGAATCAAAAGAACCTGTTTTTAAGTTGTATGTATATTTAAATACAACAGGTATCTCTCTATTGTATCTTTGGCAAATTTCATTCAATTCCGGCATTATTTCTTCTGTTATAATATTATAGATCTTATTATCGATTTCGTCGGATACACCCGCTTTTACATTGCCAACTACTTTTTCATCAACACGGTATGCACTTGCAATTACAGACTGGGAATCATCATTATAAATGTATACGTATAGTAGTTCCGATTTAGCACTTGCTGCTTCTTTGTACAAAGAAATAATTTCCGACTGCTTATCCATGAATTCATCTTCAAAACACATTTATCTTACTCCTAAGCTATATGACTTAATCGAAAAATTTACTCGATTTCATATTTAAGTATACCACATCCACACCAAAAAAACAACCCTCTGAAAGGAATTGATTTTTATGGGAATTTTCAGCGGGCTCTTTAAGTCCAGAGATAAGCCGACCAACAGCTATGATTCGCCGTCCTACACATATTTTTTCGGACGAGCAAACAGCGGTAAACGTGTCACCGACAGAACAGCCCTGCAGCATATTGCGGTTTATGCTTGTGTGAGAGTGCTGTCGGAGGCTATCGCACAATTACCGCTTCATGTGTACAAATACAATGATAAAGGAAAAGAGCGAGTGCTGCAGCATCCGCTCTATTTTTTGCTCCACGATCAGCCAAATCCGGAAATGACATCCTTTGTTTTCCGAGAAACCTTAATGTCCCATCTGCTGATTTACGGCAATGCCTATGCACAGATTATCCGAAACGGCAGAGGTGATGTTATCGGACTGTATCCTTTGATGCCTGACAAGATGAAGGTTGACCGTGATGAAAAAAACCGCCTGATATACATTTACGGCCGTTACGATGAGGCAAATCCGAATTTGAAAGAACAAGGTGACATCGTTCTTTATGCTGATGAAGTTCTCCATATTCCGGGTCTTGGATATGATGGTCTGGTGGGATATTCGCCGATTGCACTTGCGAAAAATGCGATCGGCATTTCTATCGCCTGTGAAGATTATGGGGCATCGTTTTTCGGAAACAACGCAAATCCAAGCGGTGTGTTAGAACATCCTGGAGTAATCAAAAATCCCGATAAACTAAGAGATGCATGGCACAGAGCCTATGGCGGAAGAAATGCACATAAAGTCGCTGTTCTGGAAGAAGGCGTAAAGTTTACACCGATCTCAATTCCGAATAATGAGGCTCAGTTTCTGGAAACCCGTAAATTTCAGATCGAAGAAATTGCAAGAATGTACAGAGTGCCGCTCCATATGATCGGCGACCTTGACCATGCAACATTCAGTAACGTAGAGCATTTATCCCTTGATTTCGTCAAATATAGCCTCGATCCTTGGATTGTCCGATGGGAGCAGTCATTGCAGAAAGCACTTCTTTCTGATTCTGAAAAAGGACAGTATTTCGTGAAATTCAATGTAGACGGACTTCTGCGTGGCGATTATGCTTCCCGTATGCAGGGCTATGCTACTGCAAGACAAAACGGCTGGATGTCGGCGAATGACATCAGAGAACTTGAAGATATGAATATACTTTCTGAAGAAGAGGGCGGAAATCTGTACCTCGTAAATGGCAGCTTTACAAAACTCGTTGATGCAGGAGCGTTTGCAAATCAAAATTCAGAAAAGGAGGAGAAAACCAAATGAAAAAGCTTGTTTCCCTGCTGCTGGTTCGCAACTTCTTCGCTGACCTTGGCATCGTCAACACCATCTGCAAGAACATCGGTCCGACTGACTCGCTCTACTCCATCGGCGCAATTCCGACAGCGAACTTCATCCCGTTCCTTACCCACCCCGCTTGGGCGCGCCCGATGATTATCCTCATCAACATCTGGGTCGGCATCCCCTATCAGATGCTGATTGCGACCGGCATCCTGATGATCATCCCGACGGAGCTGATTGAGGCGGCGAAGATTGACGGCGCGAACGCGTGGCAGTCGTTCAAGTCCATCACCATGCCGTACATTCTCTTCATCACAGGGCCTTCGCTGGTCAACTCGCTGGTGGCAAACATCAATAACTTCAACGTCATCTGGCTGCTCAGCCGCGACGTGTACACCACGTCCGACCAGCTGATGGCGAACGCGAACGCGAACGAAGTTGACCTGCTGGTGACGTGGCTG
>USOC01000310.1 GCA_900556245.1 uncultured Prevotellaceae bacterium | reverse complement strand
TTCGATGATTTGCAGGCTATCGTTAACCTTACTTGCACTGCGGAATTTGTTCTCTTTGAGCAGGGCTTCGTGGCGCTCTTTGTATCCTTTCAGCACATTGTGAAGCGAATCGGAGTAAGCGGCATACGATGTCCATTCATCTTGCAGTTTCCCGCCGCGGATGTAAGCACCGCTTTTGTCTTTCAACAGCGCTTCATAGGTTGTGTTGGGTTCAGCAAGAAAAGTGAATCCTCCTCCGTAGTTTTCAACGACGATTTGAGCAACTATCGGTTCGCTGACTTTTCCTTTCAAGATAAAGTTCGGGGCCTTGAATGTACAGCTGCCCAGAGTATCAACTTTGTTTTCGGATGTTTGCGCCAGTAGATAGAGACGGCCAGAATCAATGCCTTCAATCTGTCCTTTGACCGTGAGGTTCTCTTGTGCGCTGAGGTTCATGGCGCTGCCCGCAAGGAGCAGTGCCATGAGTGATATTTGAGTTCTATTTTTCATATTATTGGTAATCTTTGACATAGTATATATATTCGTGTGCAAACTGTAAATCCATGATGTTGCCGAATTTCGCTCCGCTTTCGTCTTGTGTGTAGACATTGTTGTTGAATGTCTCGTCTATATCACCGGCAGTGGTCAGCTTGATTTCGGTCACAGCTCCTTCATTGCCTTTATTCATGCCGATGCAGATGTATTGACGGAGGTTGTCATCGTCTTCACCCATGAAGCTACTTTTGTCGTAGGAACGCAGTTTCAGGATGTTGATGTTCCATCCTTCCGGAGCCTGATAAATAAGTGCCTTGTCGGCATTCGACGTGTTATAACGATACAGGTTGCCTCCTTCGGCATAGAACACATAGCTGCTCATGAACTCAGTGCTGTAAAGTACTGAGTAAACACCGGTATTTGGATTGAAGTCTTTCAGTTTTTTGCCGGTGATGCTGAACAGCGGATTGTTGTCTCCTTCTTGTAGTTGTCGTCCTGGTTGGAAACTGTTTTGTTGCGGGTGTTCTTCTGGTCCCTAAGTACTTTGTTTTTTTCGGTATTGGTACCTGTAGTCACTGCATTGTCTGTCTAGTGATTCGGGTTGTTTGCATTTTCACCGGGCACTTTGAAAGCAATCATGTGCTTACTCCAATAGAATCGTCCGTCGGTAGAAATAATACATTTGGTGTCTGTATCGTTACTGGAGTCTCCGGTCGTGAAGAACGACTTGAACGTGAATGGACGTGGGTCTTTATTGTTGCTCGGTATGACATAATTCTTCCACAATACTTCATTTAAGCCATACGGGTTGTACACTTGAGAGCTACCGTCGCTGTAGAGGGCAGCTAAGCGAGTGGAAGGAGTTTTATAGTCGTTGTTGTAGGCTGCATATACCAGGCCGATGGCATCTTTAAACGGTTTGTTTCCTGCATCGGGGTGGGCAACAGCATGGGCATCGGTACGCACTTTGGTTTCAGAGCCCACTGTCTCTACGTTACCTAGCAGCGCATTGCCGGGTTGGCCATGGAGTACAAACAAACTGTTCTTGAAAATGGGACGTGTCTGAATCACAATTTTCTCGAATTTGGAAAGTTTGGTGCTGTTGTCCTTTATTTCAAGAAGCACCTGGTATTGTGTTTCCTTGCCAATAGCCAAAGGCACATCCAATGATCCTTTTGTTTGAACGGTATCTTTTACTTGTTTATCATCTTTTTTGTAGCTGATGTACCAAAAGAAATCCATATTATCAAAAATGATGGCCAGAGTCAGTTCCACTTGCACTTCAATGTGTCCGGTTGTCTGTTCCTCATTGAGCGGCTGTTGCAATTCGATGGTTTTTCCTGCAATGGTGTTTACAGTGGCAGGGATGAATGAAACCGTCTTGATTTCATTCATCTGGTCTAAGTGGTAGTCGTATGACCCCTTGTCCTTGTAGCAGCCCGAAAGCGTGCCCAAGACCATTATGCTTATGATTGCTTTTTTCATCGTTTTCATCTTTTAAATCGTTTCACGTTTGGGAAAGGTAAAGTCGTATTGGTCTTTGTTCTTTTCCCATTCTGCGTAGAACAGTTTGTAGCATTCTTTGATACCTGCTTCACCTCCTAATAGAGTATCCCAAGCAAAGCCTGTGTTGCCACTCAAGTCTTGATAGATGGGGAACATTTCCGGCAGAAAGAACTTGTCTCCTTTGGCATTGAGCAGTGTTTTGATCATGAATTTGTATTTGGCTTCTGAATAATCACCATAATAGGG
>USOC01000309.1 GCA_900556245.1 uncultured Prevotellaceae bacterium | reverse complement strand
CAGTCTATCGATTGGTGCGGTTTGCTGTTAAAGACCGTTTGCAATCCGGTCTTAGTTCAAAATGACATTATTATTGAGCCAGCAACTTAAACGTTGCATCGCCTGCCTGCAAGACATAAATGCCGGCAGAAGGTACTCGGATATCATTTTGCCCGGCTGCTCCGGACACATTTGCAACTTGCTTTCCGTCGATTGCATAAAGCGCAATCTGCATGTTCTCTTCCAAGGAAACGGTAACGACATCACCTTTGACAGTAACTTTCACACGGTCATAAACTGCCTCGTCTTCAACGTGGGATGGAAGCTGTACAAGGCTGAATACTGAAACAGGCGACAATTCTTCCTGCTGATAGTCATTGATACGCACGCCAACGACGTCATAGCCATATTCACAACCCTCTTTGAGCTTCTCAAACTTATACGAAGTAGTCGATCCATCCTTGATATCTGCCAATTCCTTCAAGAAAGTCATGACTGTTCCGGCTGCCACCTCTTGGGTAATGCTAATTTCGTCAATGAAGAATTGCTGCATCTTGTTTTCTTCAAAAGACAACCGTATGTCATCTGCGCCGTCGGTCATTTCCCAGGTATCCTCAAGCACTCCGTCCTCTCCGAAAGCGACAGTCTTATGAATGTTCAAATTGTCTGGATTTCCGTCTCCGTCTGTATCAATCAGGTAATCCACACGATATACCGACAGATAGTCACCGGCCTTACCTCGAGCCTTGATGTGAATCTTATATTTTCCGCCCTGACCGCCAAGATTCATCTTCGGAGAATGTACGTACGACAAATTCATCGGATACCTTCCTGCTGTTGTTCCCATCATTCCGTCGGCCATAATCAAATTACGTCCGGTCCACCCGGGGTAATCCGTAATTTCATCAGGATTTCCCACCTTAACTGGTGCTTCCGGAGTACCTTCTGTAGCTTTGTCAAAGTTTTCCGCTACAATGGCCAAATCTCCGGACTCTGCCACCCGAACATACTGATAGTTCTGAACGCGATAGCCCGTAGCCTTAGGGAGACGCTCCCAATTAGCGGTATAAGAGACAGGCGTAACATCTGTTGCCTCTCCGACTTGAGGAATCAAGAATCCGTCAACTTTGATGATATTCGATTCCGACGAAACCTCACCGTCCTTTTCTCCCTGCATATAGTACCAATAAGTGGTCTCTGCGTCAAGATTCTCCACCTTAAAGCTATTGCCTTCTACAGCCTGCTGGTGCACAACATAAGAAGGCTTGTCGTAAGTATAAGACAATGATTCAAGAAGGACCGCTCCTACATTCCGGCTTCCTTCGGTTATAAGACTAATCTTGACAGTGCCCACATCAACAGGCTGGCTGCTTAAAGCATCTTTCATGTTCAACGACTGCCGGGATGCAAAATAAAGGGCCTCTATCTGTCCGCCACCTATGCGCAAGCCATCGCAATCATAATAATCAACCTTGAATATCGCCGAATTTTCTCTTGTAATTCCTTCAGCGTTCACCAAATTTGCATTAATGGTGAAATCTTTTAGATTGCTTCCTACAATCAGCGCAGTACTGACATAGTCGCCATGACCGTCAAGCATCAGACGGTTTCGGTTTCCGTCATAACCGACATCCGCCTTTCCTGCCCCACTGACGGAAACCTCCCAGCCTGCCGGATAATTCGGATTCGCCTGGTCAATTTTTCCATCAACAGAACGGATTCCGCTGAAATCTTCTGTAACAAGCACATTCTCACCTGCCTTGAAAACACTCAGCAAACTTTTGGAATCACTTCCCAACGTCTCCCAATTGGCAACAAACGAATCGCCGGTATAGTCTGAATAATACAAGGCGATTGGTGTATCCTGAGCATTCATGACACCCGCCAGACAAACTGAACAGGCCAACAATACTTTTTGGTATTTTTTCTTCATTCTGCTTTTTTCATGCCGCTCTCCATGAATAATAGACCGAATCCTGCGGAGGAGCAGCTATTTCTCCGACAACCGGTCATTTTTAGCCTAACGAAACCTCTGACGAGACCCGCTATTTTCTCAAAATATATTTTTTGCAAAGATAGCTCTTTTTCGACAAATCAAATAGAAGAAAGTTACACAAAATATGATTTTACTCTTTTTTTACACTAAAACAACAGAATTTATGCGCATTTTGACATACAAACATCAGACAAAACGAACAATATGAAAAATATCAAAAAAAAACGATTCTTCATTGTGAACAATATGCCGACAA
>USOC01000308.1 GCA_900556245.1 uncultured Prevotellaceae bacterium | reverse complement strand
GGCCGGCTCTCCCATCGTGTTATAGACCACACGAGCCGCCACAGTCCCGCCGCCAAGCGTCGATTCGTCGGCCACAAGCATCATCTGAAAACGCTTGCCCGTATAAGGCAGCCAGCCGCTCAGATTGATATAGCGTCCACTGCGCCAAACACTGGCAACATCGATTTCCGTATCCGGAAACTCCGACATGTCTTCATGAGGCGCACGACGCACTACGTCGTCAACAATCGGCGACAGATAGCCGATTCTGACATGCATCCGCCCGCCGCTATCTTTTCCCAATTCCGTATAGCGCAACAGGCATCGTTTGCCTATGGCTATTTCATCAGATACAACCGCGTCTGCCAAAAGCCTCTGCAACGGCTGGTCGTCGCGACGCTGAAAAGAAAAATGCGCCATCCCGTCGGCCGAACCTTCAAAAGTGACAAACTCCAGCAGATAGTCGCCATAGTCATATTCCGGTCCGTCGTCACAACCTGCCGAAAACGCCAATACGGCTACCGTCGGTAAAAATTTTCCCATCCCTCATTTTCAATGTCCGGTCGCACATCGAAGCAAGCGATTCGTCATGCGTGACAATCACAAACGTCTGCCCGAACTCTGATCGCAAATCAAAAAACAACCGGTGGAGTTCTTCTTTATTTTTTGAATCAAGACTTCCCGACGGCTCATCGGCAAACACGACATCAGGTCGATTAACAAGGGCTCGCGCCACAGCGAAACGCTGCTTTTCTCCTCCCGACAACTCTGCCGGCTTATGCCCGGAACGCTGCGAAAGACCAAGAAATTCCATCAATTCTGAAGCCCGGCGAAAAGCATCCGCCCGCTTGTCTCCTCGAATCAGCGAAGGAATGGCAATATTCTCCAATGCGGTAAATTCGGGCAACAACTGATGAAACTGAAAAACGAACCCAATGCGCTGATTCCGAAACTCCGCAAGACGACGCTCCGAATACGCAAACACGTCCACTCCGTCATAGACGACAGACCCGCTGTCCGGCTTGTCAAGAGTCCCGGCAATCTGCAACAAGGTCGTCTTACCGGCACCGCTCGGTCCGACAATCGATACAACCTCCCCTTTTTCAATCGATGCCGAGACTTGGTCAAGCACGCTCAACGGACCGAAACGTCTGCTGATATCTCATAATTCAATCATAATCCGTTAGATACTTAGGCAACGAAGTTACAAAAAAATTCCCGACTTTCTCGCACTTCCCTTCCCGCTTATCCGTCTTCCTGATACCTTTTCCCTGCACTTTTCCCCGATTATGAAAATTCTTTACTACCTTTGTGCCATGGAATGGATTGAAAATTTCCTTTTTTCGCATTCTGCCATTCAGGCAGTTGTGGTGCTTTCGCTAATCATATTCTCCGGACTTGCGCTTGGAAGAATCCGCATAGCCGGCATTTCGCTGGGTGTCACTTTCGTGTTTTTCATGGGAATATTTGCAGGATACCTCGGATTTTCCATCGACGGACAAATGCTACGATATGCCGAAAGCTTCGGTCTCGTGCTGTTTGTCTACGCACTTGGACTGCAAGTAGGGCCGGGTTTTTTCAGCTCATTCCATCATGGAGGCGTGAAAATGAATATGGCAGGACTTGTCCTGATTGTAGCCGGTTCACTCATGGCTGTCGGAATGAGTTTTCTGTTCAAATACAACATGGCCGACATGACGGGTGTACTTTGTGGCGCAACGACCAATACGCCGGCCCTTGCCGCAGCTCAACAGACTCTTATGCAACTCGGAATCCCTGCAGAAACCGCCGCGCTCGGTTGCGCTGTTGCCTATCCGCTCGGTGTCGTAGGTGTCATCTTTGCCATCATCGTTATCCGAAAATTCTTTACCCGGCCAAAAGATTTGCTCGACAGGAAACAGAACAATTCAGAAAATACGTTTATCGCTACATTCATCATCAAAAACCCCGGTATATTCCACCACTCGATTGGCGACGTGCAACACGCCTCTACCATCAGATTCGTCATTTCCCGACTCTGGCGCGGTAAAGACCTCCTCCTCCCCAAATCCGACATCCTGTTGGAAGAAGGCGACAGAATCCTTGTCATTACCACCGAGAAAGACGTCGAATCGCTGACATTCCTCTTTGGCGAACGAGAAAGTCGCGACTGGAACCACCACGTCAATTGGAACAAACTCGACAAAGGCTTTGTCTCGCGCCACGTCATTGTGACACGTCCGGAAATCAACGGAAAACGCCTCGGGCAACTGCAACTCAGAAA
>USOC01000307.1 GCA_900556245.1 uncultured Prevotellaceae bacterium | reverse complement strand
TTATTTTTTTTTTTTTTTTATTTGTGGTGATTGTTGTTTATTATGTTTTTGAATATGTTTTCGTTCCTTTTCGCTCTTCCGAAGAGGCTGCGAATTATCTGATTCAGGTTTATAACATTTATGGGGACTGGTCGCTTGCCATTGCGTCCTACAACTGCGGGCCGGGCAATGTCAACAAGGCGCTTCGCAGAGCCGGAGGGGGAAAGAAAGATTTTTGGGACATCTATTTTCTGCTTCCCGCCGAGACGCGCGGATATGTGCCGGCTTTTATCGCCGCCAATTATGTGATGACTTACTACAATGACCACGATTTGGGCAAAGCCTTGGCAAAGCGTCCGATTATCACCGACACCGTGCATGTCAACCGGCGTGTGCATTTCAATCAGATTTCCGCTGTCCTCGATATTCCGGTAGAGGAATTGCGCGTGCTTAATCCGCAATATCGCAAGGATGAGATACCGGGCGACATTCGTCCGTATTCGTTGACCCTGCCATCGCAGCAGGTCTACAGCTACATTGTCAGCGAAGACAGTATCGCTACACACGATGCTTCGCTTTATGCCCGCCGTGCGACGGTGGAACCAAACGACGGCTCAACGATTTCCGACGACGGAACGATGAAAGTTACGGTGAAATACCACAAGGTGCGCCGAGGTGAAACACTTTCGAAGGTGGCGCGCAAATATGGCGTTTCGACTGCATCTATCAAAAAGTGGAACGGTCTGAGAAGCAACCGGCTGAAACGCGGGCAGACATTGCGCATTAACCTTTATGAGCGAATCCGGAAGGAAGAACCCGCAGAAGAGATTGTGGCTGAAAGAACCGTACCGTCGGAAGTTCCGGAACCAGTCGTCGCTGAAAACGAGCGGCCGGAGGCGGAAGAGTTGCCGGCACCGGAGAAACCGGAATATCACAAAGTGCGTCGCGGCGAAACGCTTGGAAGCATTGCCGAACGCTATGGCGTCAGCATTTCCGACCTCCGTGCGTGGAACGATATTTCCGGCAGCGACATACAAGTTGGTCAGACACTGATTGTCAAAGGTGGCAAGTCGGGAAACACCAATGAAAAAAAGAAAACAACGAAACAGACCTACAAAGTGAAGTCGGGCGACACTCTTGGTGGCATTGCCGAGAAGTTCGGAACAACGGCGAGTGCGCTTCGCCGTGCGAACGGCATTTCCGGTTCAAAAATCAAAGTCGGTCAGACGTTGGTCATCCCTTGATTGCCGGGCGTCATAATTTTACAGAACTATACAAACTTATCGGGCGAATCTCTTACGGAGTTTCGCCCGATGTCGTATCCGGATGTTTTGTTGTTACGGAATTTATTGCTAATTTCACAGGCAAATTTTTTAGGAACAGAGATGTACGATTGGGATAGACATATTATTTCCGAGGAGGCCAGTCTTCTCGATGCATTAGTACAGTTGAACCGCTTGTCAGGGCTGACGATGGTGCTTTTTGCCGTAGATGCCGACGGGCGGATGACAGGGACGCTTACCGACGGAGATATCAGGCGTTTTCTTATTGGCGGCCGGTTGGAGAACATTCCGGTTCGGGAAATGATGCATAGAGATTTTCTTCGCTTTGAAGCCGGAAATATCCGGGTGGAGCAGGTGAGGGACATTCGCGCGCGGAAAATCATGCTTGTGCCCAGTCTTGACAGCGAGGGCCGCATCTGCGAAGTCTATGATTTTTCCACTTGTCATTCCATCCTGCCACTCGATGCCGTGCTGATGGCCGGTGGCAGGGGAGAACGGTTGCGGCCGATGACGCTGACAACTCCTAAGCCTTTGCTGAAAATCGGGGGCAAATGTATCATTGATTACAATATTGAGGAGCTTGCGCGCAACGGTATAGAAAATATCGCAGTCACAGTCAATTATCTTGCCGATCAAATGGAGGCGCATTTTGCCCAACCGGTAGGCGGGGTGAATGTGCGTTGTGTCAGGGAGCCGAAAAAGTTGGGAACTATCGGGTCGTTGCGACTGGTCGACGGGTTGGCGCACAATGACGTGTTGGTGATGAATTCCGATCTGTTTACGACAATCAGCTACGAGGAAATGTATCTCCACCATTTGGAAGAACAAGCTGATTTGACGGTGGCGGCGGTGCCCTATATGGTATCGGTTCCGTTTGCCATTTTCCGTCACGAGGGCACGCGAGTGCTCGGGTTGGAGGAAAAACCCACGTATAACTATTATGCCAATGCCGGTATCTATATCGTACGTCGCGAACTGCTTGATCGGATT
>USOC01000306.1 GCA_900556245.1 uncultured Prevotellaceae bacterium | reverse complement strand
ATTTGGAATCATAACCTGTCAACATCTGCGAAACTACAATAAGCAAGTCTATCTGCTGTGCGTGATCATGTTCTATATTGAGGTAAGGCTTCTTATGTGCCAGTCTTTTGGCCACATCCTTTTTGTATTTGGCGTAGGTGGAAAGCTGGAATGTTGTTCCATATTTCCGGTTATAGTCATCCAGCATCTCCAGCAAGGCATCTTCCTTGGCGATTCCGCCATCAGAATTGTCTATGTTGTTGTCGAATACGGCCACCACATTCAGAGAAGAATATTGCTCCTTGAATATCCGATAATAAGCTATTGCCTCAGGTATATTCTTTGTAGCTAGAATGGCGTGGAATTTACCGTTCTTGCTCAGTTTATCCCTTCCGCTTGCGATGTCGGCAGCAACAGCCTGATGATGAACAGGCTGCTGATACAAGTCTTTAGGCAGATAATGTTCTATTCCGTGTAAGGTTTCATCTCCTTCCTTATAAGTGTCCGGCATCTTCAGTTCGTTCATGAATCGGTTGTAAACAACCATTTTCTGCTCGTCATTTTCAATCTCTTCAATGCTATTTACCTTCAGTTGAGAGAATGCCACTTTTTCGCGAAGCTCATTGTCATCGTAGGTTCTTACCATATACGGATCGAATCCCAATACGTTGTGGTCAGGGATTCCATTGGCGATGGTGTATTTATGAATCATGTCGCCGAATATGGTTTCGGTCATGATTTCATGCTTGGCGTTTTCTTTAAACACCGGTGTGCCCGTGAAGCCGAAAAGCAAAGCTCTTTTGAATGTATTCTTGATACCTATCAGCATATCGCCGAACACACTACGATGACATTCGTCTATGATGAATACCAGTCGTTTGCGGTCTATCAGATCAATATCGTCCTGCGAAATATCTTTCCCGGCCTTGATGTTCGACATCTTCTGAATAGAGGTCACAATCAGGCGGTCGTCGTTATCCGTACTTTTGAGTTTGCTCAACAGGATGGCTGTATTCTGCGTATCTTGAATCGCTTCGTCTTCTCCCGCAAATCCACGATATTCGTCCAACGATTGCACGCTCAGCTCGATGCGGTCCAATAGAAATACCACTTTGTCGGCATCGCCGGAATTGGCAATGAGTTGTGCCGATTTGAAACTGGTCATGGTCTTTCCGGAACCAGTGGTATGCCACACGTATCCGCCACGATGCTGGTGGGTATCCCAGTTGGTCTTATGCGTTATGTCGCTGATTTTACTGGCTGCAAAATACTGATAGCTGCGAAGTACTTTCAGTGTCTTGTCCTTATCGTCGGCAATAGTATAATAACCAATTAGCTGATGAGCCATGGGGATGCTGAGCAAGTCGGATACAATTCGTCTCCAGTCTCGTATAACGGTGTTGTTAAAGTCTTCCCAATGGAAATAGAATTCCGGCTTGAAATTCTCTTCTTTCCCCGGATTGGCAAAATAGAGTGTTTCTTCCGGTGTCATGGCTACAAAAATCTGTACCATCTTAAAGATACCGTTGCTGAATACGCCTTCGTGGGTATAACGCTTAATCTGGAAGGTAGCCTGACTCACATCTACTTTTGAACGCTTCAGTTCGATATGAATTACCGGCATGCCATTGATGAGCAACATCACATCGCCCCGTCGGTCACCGCCCAACGGGTGCGAAGCCTTGAAACGAGGTTGTCGGGCAATCTGATAGCGACTCTGTCCGGCACTGATTTCACGTGCATCGAAAATCTTCAGATAAACTTCCTTGCCGTAATTGTTGGTATCGGCGGGGTTGTCGCGTTTGATGCATACCTGTCCGCCATTGATAAACATATTCATGGCGTATGGGCTGTCGCACAGATTCACCTGATCGATGATTTGGCGCATCTCACTTGCGGTAAGCGGACAATTGCCCAATTTATTGATGTCTCTGTTGTTGTCGAAGAGAATCTTGGCCCAGTTCTGAATCAAATCTTCTTCTGTGGGTTGTACAAGGACTTCCTTTTCCCAACCATGATGGGGGAGAAGGTCAACCAAGGCTTGTTCAAACTGACTTTCCTTGACGAAATATTGTATGTCGTTTATATTATCCATATTTACTTCCTTAAAGGTTTGAATGATATTTATACAAACATTTTATCCAGACAAGCTGCCTTGATTTGTTTTAACTTCTCAAGGCGCTGGGTTTGGAGAGAGATTTGTTTATCAAGATTACAGAAATAGGATGCTATTTTTTGTTGTTCTAGTTTTGAAGGTATAAAAAAATCATAGACATAAAACTCATCAAAACTA
>USOC01000305.1 GCA_900556245.1 uncultured Prevotellaceae bacterium | reverse complement strand
TAGGGTTGATTATCGTTGTGTTTATCATCTATAATTTGTTGAAGAAAAAAACTGTAAAGTCATGATTGTTTCTCCTTCTCTTTTATCGGCAGATTTCTGCAACTTGTCGAAAGACATCGAAATGATTAACCGTAGTGAAGCCGAGTTGCTCCATCTCGACATTATGGACGGTGTGTTTGTCCCGAATATATCTTTCGGATTTCCGGTTATTAAAAATCTTCATAAGGTGTGCGACAAGCCGCTTGACGTGCATTTGATGATTGTAGAGCCTCAAAAATTCATCAAGGAGGTGAAAGAAATCGGGGCGGAATATATGAATGTTCATTTTGAAGCTTGTACACATCTTTCACGTGTGGTGCAGCAAATCAAGGAGGCGGGGATGAAGGCTGGTGTGACAATCAATCCGGCGACGCCAGTTTCTGTGCTTGAGGATATTGTGTGCGACGTAGATATGGTTTTGCTGATGTCGGTGAATCCGGGATTCGGCGGTCAAAAATTTATTACCAACACGCTTAAGAAAGTTAGACAGCTGCGCGAGATGATTGAACGCAATGGCTCGAAGGCTTTGATAGAGGTAGACGGGGGAGTGAACGAGGAGACCGGTCGCCAGTTGAAGGAAGCCGGCGCAGACATTCTTGTGGCGGGTAACTATGTCTTCAAGGCCGACGATCCGTTGGCAAGAATCGCCACGCTGAAAAATCTTTGATTGTCCGGGAAAATAAAAGTCAGGCAGCGTCCGGGAACACTGGTGGTTTCCGGACGCTGTTCTGCATTTATTGGGCAAGGACGTTCCATTTTGGCAGCAGGGGTTTTATTTTGTTGGCATATAGCCAATAGCCGAATATGGGTATGCCTACGCCGGCGATGGTGTAGAGAACCCAAAAACAGTCGGATGCGGCAAAGTCGTGAATTACCATGTGGCATCCAATCTGACGGGGATCCAAGTCGTACCACCATATTTTCAGCAGACTGACTGCCTTGTAGGCCGAAACGTGCCAGATGAAGATATAGAGCGAGTGGTTTCCGCAGTAGGCGAGAAATCGGCTAATGAAGTTTTTGAATTTTGCCAAATGAAAGGAGACATTATAAGTCATAATCCATCCGGCAATTCCTGTCAGCGGTAGAGAAACTACGTCGCGGGGAAATGGGCGAAGCGTCATTCCGGAACATTGCAATGCAGATCCGGCCAGGACAATCGCTGCTCCGGCTATAGCGAGCCAAAGACTATGGCCAATGCGCGATTCATATTGGCGATAGAGTACGCCGATTCCGAAAAACAGCACGCCCATCGTGTCGCGGTAGCCTCCTTGTACGAGTGTGATAATGCGTACGCCTTCCACGACCTTGAACAAGGCGAAAGCGAAAGCCAGCAGACATATCGTGAGGGGAATGGCGGTTGTGCGTCCTTTCAGCCATTTTACTTTGTCGAGCAAAAAATAAAGCACGAGAAATGCAATGCTTGCAACAAGCAGGCCTCTGAAAAACCAGAATGCTCCGGCAAGAAATACGTCGTAGCCTCCCATCGAAAAAACGATGTTCACCATGTTTTGCCAAAATTGGTGCAGTGTGTATGGGTGGGTGACGCCACCGCTCCAGTTTCCGTAGACTTCATTGAGAATGCCGATTTTGAAAAGTATGTTGTGTATCAGGAGGAAAAATAAGCTCCATTTCACGAAAGGGACATACAGTCCTTTGAATCTTTTGACAACAAAGTTCCACGGCTTTTCAATGGCGGATGGCTTGAAGAAGTAGCCTGCTGTGATGAAAAACAGGGGCATGTGGAACAAATAGATAGCCCTGTTTAGCATTCCGGGCATTTCGGCGTGAGCAATCACGACAAAGATGATGGCAAATCCTTTGGCTATGGATATGGCTTCGTTTCGCTTCATGTTTTTTTTTGAATTTAAGTGCAAAGGTAGCAGATGTTGCTTTTCGGAAACGTGGTAGCCTTAATTTTTTCATTTTTGTCTGTCAATGAGTGACAAAGAAAGGAACTATGTTACAAAATATATGTTAAAGACTATTATTGACTATCAAATCAGATTTATTTTGGTGTATCTTTACGCAAACTATCTAAGACACATTAATTTTTTACTATGAGAAAATTTTTAATGGCGCTGTGCGCTGCAGGCTTGTTGCCATTGTCGGCCCGGGCCGGTGAATGGATTCGGATTAATCAATTGGGCTACTTGCCGGAATCGGTGAAAGTGGCGGTTTTGATGGCTGAAGAGATAACAGACGTTACGGAATTTGAGTTGGTTAACTCCTTGACCCATAA
>USOC01000304.1 GCA_900556245.1 uncultured Prevotellaceae bacterium | reverse complement strand
AACCTTCTGCAAATACTGATTTAAAATTTCCTGTAGGATTAGCAGGATCCATATACCATACGCCGGAATGAGAATCACTCCAATCGCAGACAAAAACTTTTCCGTCGTCAGCTATTGCCAGACGCATCGGGCTCGAAGTCGCACCCCAATTTTGTCCTCCGGCATAACCGTTTGCCCCTTGCGAAGTCACATCAGTGAACGTCGGATCAAGAATGAAGATACCATCTGTTGTAGTTCTGCCTCCTCCAACAGCGCCTCCCTTCGACTCTGTCACATAGATACGACCAAAATATGGACTGTCCATATTATTGTCTACAGCAATTCCGCGGGCCTCATTAAATTGCATTACCGTCTCATCGCTATCTGTGAATCTCAATGGCTGCTCGGCGACAGTTGGTGCAGCAGATGCAACAATGGACCATTGTAATCCCGTGCCATCCACACCGGTCAAGTCAACAGTCACTTCGTTTGAGCCCTTCGCTTTGGCACCCAATACAAAATTCTTAACCATCACATCGCCTTTATAAACTCTTACCTCTACGTTCTCGGCATCTGTATTCAACTTAAAGCCTAAATCATATTGCCCTTCTGCCACTTTCTTTGCCGACAATTCCGACGCATAGACATTTGCCTTTCCCGGGATTTTTGCAGGAGGTATATAATTGGGATCTTCGAGCAACGTATAGAAACTTGTCGTCTGATCTGCTGTTACGGTCACTTCCTTCTCTTGTGAAATATAACCTTCGGCCGACATCTTCACCTTGTAGTTACCCGGTGCAAGATTCGAAAATACAAATACACCATTATAGAAATTATCGGTTGTATATGTTGCCACTTGATGACCTGACTGATCTGTCAAAGCCACCGTTGCCCCATTAATCGGCTGATACTGATCGTGGGTGTTTCTAACAAAGTTATTGAAGCGCTGGTGCGTCATCACCCGCTGGCTGTCTTTCACCGTTCCGGCTATCACGCCTTTGCCTGTTTTCTCTGCGCCGAAATAGTCGCAGAAGAAACGATGAAGAGCCGTTGCTGTCAATTTTGCATAGTCGTCGTTAAGCAGACGATGAGTCTCCGGCTCATAATCATGAAAAGACCCCTCTACAAGGAATCCCGGCACTGTCAGGTTTTTCATCACAGCCAAATAGTATCCCAGAAAATGGAAATCGTCTCTGATACATGGATTTTCAGGCGTAAATCCTCCCGTCCAAACTGTCATATTATTATCAAATAGATATTTCCATGCCTGCTCGGCCATTTTCTTGTCTTCAGGTTTTGCTGCCGCATTTTTCTCGCCCCCTTCGATTCCTTTATAAAGGCATAGCAAATAATTTGTACCATTGTTAGTACCCAACGCATTACTATGAATGGAAATAAAAGCGTCTGCTCCGAAAACATTTGCTTCTTCTGAGATTTCCGACAAATCCTTATCATCCTCATCTCGGTTTTGCGTCCGCGACAACATGACTGTTGCTCCGGAATTTTTCAAAAGACGTTCAAGTTCCAAACCTTTTGTCAGATTACAAGACGACTCCCAAAAGCCATTCTTATCCAGAGCCTCAAAAGGAATTGTCGGAATGTTTCGGTCATTCTTTTCTTGAGTCATATTATAGCCTCCATGTCCGGGATTCACATAGATTTTCACGCCGGACAAATCCTTGGCGGAAATTGCCGGAGTCACAAGCATCGCAGCTCCAAGCAATGGCAATATATAATTTTTCATAGTTATCGTTCTATTCGTTAATTTCTACTTCCATCAAAAAAACTTCTCCCTTATCGGTTGCAAAAGCGATACGATTTCCGGAAACAGACGGATACATTCCTACTACTGTTTCGGGTGTAAGAGTCTGACGACCGGTTCCATCTGCTTTCACCATTTCGATGCTTGACTTCGTTACACCCCCGGTCTGTTCGTTCACCATTCCAACCACTCGGTCATTGCCAAACCACTTCGGCGCTCTAAGAATTCCTAACGCTACCGGATTTGAACCATCGACCCCACACACATATGTACCGACTCCTGACACCGTGTATACTATTCGTTTACCATCCGGGGATAACGACGGCCAAATATAGCGACGGTCATTTCCGTTCGGAGTGAGAATATGCTTCTTTCCATCGACATAAACGGCAATTTTCAAATTATCGGAGACTGCATAATTTTGATTATCCGAAATAACCATTTTACGCACACGCAAATCTGACGATTGGGGCAAGTTATAGCCGGCCTTTCTAGCTGTCGACATCTCCTTCATTGTTCCTGTTGTCAAATCATATGATTTCAAACC
>USOC01000303.1 GCA_900556245.1 uncultured Prevotellaceae bacterium | reverse complement strand
AAAATATGATACAGAGTAATCAGGAAAAAGACGACAGCACCGACGCCCAGTGTCACTTGCCAGGAGAACGGAATGTCTTTCGAACTGGTTTCTATGACTCCGGCAATATAGACAAGCACTCCCTGTCCGAATACGGAAGCAATGCGATAGAACGTGCTGCGGATACCGATAAACGCTGCCTGACTGCTCGGACTGTGAGCAAGCATATAGTAGCCGTCGGCGGCAATATCGTGTGTTGCCGAGGCAAATGCGGCAATGATGAAGAGAATCAAGCTCAGGGTGAACATACTGATTGGCGTTTGCCCGGAGGCTATCATGGCGGCGTCTGGCTTCGGCAGTGTCACCGTCAGCAGAATCATCAACGCCGTGATGAGAATTTGCATCGAGACAATCCACCAGCGTTTTGTCTTGACTACATCGACTACTGGCCCCCAAAGTCCTTTCAAGAACCACGGGAAATAAAGCAATGTTGTGAAAAACGACATATCGCCATTGGGCACACCCATCTTCGTAAACATCATTACGGAAATGTTGTTAACCACAAAATAAGGGATTCCCTCCGCAAAATACAGCGTCGGAACCCAGAACCACGGAGAGCGTGTTTTTATCTGATTCATTTTAGGTGTCTTTATTAATAAATTGATGTTATGTCCGCACCGATGAAGTAGTGCAACAGAATTTACTTATAGACATAGCCTTTCACACCCATTACGCCCTCCCCGAATTCTCAAAGTCCCACACCGTGTCCCCAGCCGGCACCTTTAAGGATGAACTTCGAGGGCAGTCCGTTTTGCTCGCCTTCTTTTTCAACGACAAACGCAGAACTGTAGAGATGCGACGGCGACAGGGTGCGGCGGATTTCCAGTTCCTTGCCGATGATGCGGGTCAGCTTTGAACCCACGATTTTCAAACGGTAAAGACGACCTGACGTGCCGCGGGCCACTGGCTGCAAATCGAGGATGTCTCCATAGTCCTCGCCCGAGCGACGACGGATAAGCTCCGACAATTCGCTCTGTGAATACTCGACCCTCCAGCGATAAAAGTCGGTGGTCTCCTGGTCGTAGCTGTTGAGCACCTGCGAAAGTATTCGCTTGTCTGTCGTATTACAGAATGCCTCCGGGGATGAAAGAATCCACTCGCGGGCATTATCCTCGACTGTCAGGTCGGGAAATTCCATCGGATGCTCGCCATCTCTGCGCGCTACCAAATAGTCGTAATGCTTAGGTTCCCAGCAATTTTCGAACTGCTCAAACACGCCGCCGCACGACTTCGAGAAGCGTGCGTCGCAAAGCACGCCGTCATGTGTCAGCACCTGTCCCCATGTTGCCTTGATGGCATCGCGAACAGTAGCCGTCGACTCGCGGGTTATGCCTTGATAACGCTGGCAGTGGTCGTCGGCGCACACGTCGAAATTGACGTGATCTTCGCGGTCGTACCATTTCACCAGCTCGGTGTCGGTGAGCGTACAAGGATTATAGGGTGTCTGCTCGCTCGTAAGCGTCTTGTTTTTCTCTATTTGAGCCAGAAGCCAGCTGCGGGAAATCACTGCATGGGCCTTCAACAACTCCAATGAGGCTGTTGCGCTCATCTCCGACGAAATGACGCTCAGCAAATACTCCTCTATCGGAAGAATGTTGACGGCCGTAAGCATTCCGTTTTCCGCAATCAGACGAAGCGAGCCGCGGAACGACTGTTCTTCTTTCCGTTCCCAATGGAAATTGACGCCGATGGTCACATCATGCAAATCGAAATGACCTGTCTCTACATTCTGCGGTGTAAATTCCACCTGTTCGTATACGGTGCCGTTCCATTCCACTTAGGCAGAACTGCATAATGAATCAACCCTCTTTTGTGCAGGTTGATCTGCCCACAAAGCAAAATGGAAACGGATTTCCGGTGCACTCATGATACCGACTTTTACTTGGGGCTGAGACATAATGTTCTATTATTTAAGTTTTTCTGCGATTTCAGTCAATTCGTCTTCATTCAGGCAGACTTCGTCAAGGATAGCCTTGATGTCATCTGCGGTGATTTTTTCAAAATCTTTTTCAAGCGGAGTGATAAACACGCCTCCCATATCCACTGATGCCGGACTGATCAGGATATTGTCGTCGCCTTCTGCAAAATAGCACGACGGACGATGCTTCTTTCTGGGGAACACTGCTATGTTCCACATCTCATTGGCGTACCAGCACAATACGTTCAACATCGGTTCAGGCTCGCCTTCCGGGATGTCGAGCGTCTGATAGTTTTGGTCTAACATGGCTTCCGCCTGCTCTACGGTAGTCGACTTGAGGTGGAAACACGGATGTGGCAAACCCGTCACCTT
>USOC01000302.1 GCA_900556245.1 uncultured Prevotellaceae bacterium | reverse complement strand
GACCGTATCCCCCATTAATTTTTCCTACTCCCTCAAAACTCAAACCGCTGCTCTACGACATCCCAATCGATAATCTCCCACATCCGGTGGAGATATTCCGCACGTCGGTTTTGATAATCAAGATAATAAGCATGTTCCCAAACATCAAAACAAAGCAAAGGCCGCATACCGGGAGTCGTCAACGGAGTTTCTGCGTTCTTTCCCTGCACAATCGACAACTTTCCTGAGACATCAGCTACAAGCCATATCCAACCTGAACCAAAAAGCGATAACCCGGCTGCCTCAAATTTTTCTTTAAAAGCCTCAACAGAAACAAAATCTCTTTCAATTGCCTGACGAAGACTACCCTCCGGTGCCACTTTACCATCAGGCGACAGTGTAAAGAAATAGAAAATATGATTCCAAGCCTGTGCGGCATTATTAAATATGCCTCCCTCCGACGAGCGAATTATCTCTTCAAGAGTTTGATTCTCATATTCAGTACCTGCAATCAATTTGTTTAGATTGTCGATATAGGCTCGTTCATGCTTTCCATAGTGGAAATTCAACGTCGCCTCACCAAGCACCTGAGCCAAAGCGTCGTTGGCATAAGGTAATTTTGGAAGTTCGTGTTTCATAATCATAATATAATTAGGTTATATAGCTAAAACAAAGCTCTGTTCTATCTGTTCACTCTGGCATAAATTTCAGACAGAAGCCCTTCGGTAGAGCACAATGCCTATCACCAAATAGATTAGATTGGGAATCCACATGGCAACCATAGGCGATGTATAGCCGGAAACCGCAAACGTCGAAGTCACAGTTGAGAACAGGATATAAGAGAAGCTCAACACCAAGCCGATACCGATATTAATACCCATTCCGCTCTTCACTTTGCGCGAAGATAGCGACATTCCGATAAGCGTCAAGATAAACGCCGCTCCGGTCATTGCGAATCTCCGCTCGTATTCAATTTCAAAACTCTTGATATTAGCCACCCCCCTTGCCTTCTGGCGGTCTATATATTCCTTCAACTCAGGTGTTGTCATCTTTTCATGATCGTTTTCTGCAATCAGGAAGTCGCGGGGCTCAATCGGAATAATGGTGTCGAGACTTGCACCTGTCCGTATTTCCTCCTTCATCCCCTTGAAATCCCGAATCATGTAATTACGCACTGTCCAACGATATAACGTATCGTAGACAGCCGTTGTAGCCGTCATGCGAGATTTAAGCACCTTATTTTCGAAAAATTCCAAGGAAAAATTATAGGCTGACTTCGACCGATTGTCGAAACGAGACATATAGGCTATTTCCCCCGGAGCGACTTGCATCTGAATATTAACCCCGTAGTCTATGGCTTTATTTTTCACATACTTATTCTGATAGTCGATTCGCTTCACATTTGCCGGTGGAATGATATAGGCATCAAGTACAAACGTAAATGTAGCGATAGCCAGTGCCGATACCATATAAGGGACAAGCAACCGTTTGAAGCTTACGCCGCTCGACAGGATAGCGATAATTTCTGAATTGTCCGCCAGCTTTGATGTAAAGAATATTACAGCAATAAACGTGAATAAAGGACTAAATTGATTGGCCATATAGGGCAAGAAATTGACATAGTAGTCAAAAATCGTTGCCATAATAGGCGCCTTCATAAAGTTGTCGAGTTTTTCATTTAAGTCAAACATCACGATAATTGCCAATATCAACAAAATGGCAAAAACGTAGGTACCCAAAAACTTCTTGATGATATACGCGTCCAGTTGCTTGACAGAAAACCCTTTCAACTTGATTTTTTTCATAGTCTTCGCGTTACTCTTTCGACCATTTCTTCTTTCCACGGCTTAAAGTCGCCGGCAAGTATATGCTTGCGAGCTTCACCGACAAGCCATAGATAGAAAGCCAAATTATGGATTGAAGCAATTTGCATCGCAAGAATTTCCTGACTGACAAACAAATGTCGCAAATAAGCTTTGCTGTACAAGCGGTCGACCTCCGCTGCACCGTCAATCTCAATCGGACTGAAATCATCAGCCCATTTCTTATTACGCATATTCATAATGCCGTCTTTCGTAAAAAGCATACCGTTGCGTCCGTTGCGAGTCGGCATCACACAATCCATCATATCGACTCCTCTATCAATAGCTTCAAGAATGTTTGCCGGAGTACCCACTCCCATCAGATAGCGAGGCTTGTCTTCCGGAAGAATCTCGTTGACGACATCAATCATTTCATACATCTTCTCAGTAGGCTCGCCGACTGCCAATCCTCCGATTGCATTTCCGTCAGCACCCAAATCAGCAACAAACTTGGCAGATTCTCGACGCAAATCCGGGTAGACACAGCCCTGAACAATCGGAAA
>USOC01000301.1 GCA_900556245.1 uncultured Prevotellaceae bacterium | reverse complement strand
CCGAAATTTCAATCGTCTACTAATGTTTATTTTCGACATTGGCATAAAGCCGCAAGAGGCCATCATTGTAATCGACCGTCATTGCCCGCACATCGGCAGATTCTCCGACCAATACGGCGAGCATCGCCAGCAACTTTAATATCCAACGTTTCCCTTTCATTTTTCCAACCGCTTGTTTTTTCTACGGTCAACGACGATTTTTGCCAATTCATCCATAATTCGCTGGTTCTCAGGACAAGGATTCGCAGCCATATCGAGAAGTGCCTTACTGCCGGTGTAGTAGGCAATTGCCGAAGTTTCAAACACCTTGTGACGGCGGAAAGCGTCAATATAAGCCTGCATCCGCGAATAGGAAGAATCTTCCGCTCCAAAAAGCGCTTTGCTGTCACACTCAAACTCCATCGCCATCCCCAAATCGAGCGCAATCTCGCAAGCCTCGTCCAGACGGCTGTCAGGAATTGTCTTGTCAAAGAAATGATTCGGCTGATGATAGACAATGTCGAATCCCAATTCTTTCCAACGGTCATAACCACGCGCCTTGAAATAGGGAATCCACACGAACTCAAGCCCCTTGGCATGGACCAACGGTGAAATATATTTTGTCAGTTCCTTCGTGTGGCAGACATCCTCGTCCACCCAGTAAAGTCCTGTCAGTTCCAGATGATCATAACCGGCAGCGTTAAAACGCGCCACAAGATTGTCGATAAACCATCCTGCAGCGGCTGCCTGGTCTTCATAAGTATGGAAATCAAGCACTTTACCATCGACACTGCCCCAATCGGTCTGCCCATACAATGGTGTCAGAATAGTCAGCACCACTTTATGACGGAATCCCGGATCACCAAGTATCTTCTTCTGCTCGGCAATGCAGGCATTCAAGGCATCAAGCGATTTTCCGCGTTCAAAAAGCCGGTCAAGATACCATTCCCATTCCTGTCGGCGGCCTTTCTCCGCACCCCATCGCGGCACGAAAGTACGGCCCCGGCCGTCATCAAAATCAAGGAAAAGGAAACCGTCGAAAAACCATTCGGTGTGACCATCGGCAAACCGGTGGGTGACATAGGGCAGAAACTGCTCTTTCGTCCAATCTATCCGTTTGGCCCCACCCTGATAAATCAAGGTCAAGTCACGAATCTGATTGACCGGATAACTCTTTGTGTCGCCGGCTATTGCGCCGATAGCCAGAGATATTGCCAAAATCGGCAACAGTATAATTGTCAAAATAACCTGCTTCATTTCTTCTTTGTTATGCAAAATAATCAATTAATTTCAAAAACACACACATTCTTTGATTTAAAATTCCGTTAATTTTTTTGTGCGGGGGACAACTTCCGAACAGGGACAAGCACATCTACAGGAACAACAGGTGCAAGCAAATCGGCTGTTGCCCACGTCCGCTGACGACCGACGACAAAGGGCGCAGACAGCACCGTTTCTTCCGACGATTGCCCAACCCTTACCTGATACGTCCCCTTTTCAAGCAACCAGCGAGAATGTTCTTCATCATACGACGCCAAATCATAGTCGCCCACCGTAAGCGTAAGCGATTCAGATTCTCCGGGTTTCAAAAGCTTCGTTTTGGCAAATGCCTTAAGTTCCTTTTCGGGTTTTGGCAAACGTACCTGCGGAGCGGAGACATAGACTTGCACCACTTCGCGCCCGGCGGTCTTCCCCACATTGGTAACAGTCAGGTTCACCGTCAGTTTCCCCCCTTTGCGCGCCACAGTCAATCCTGAATAGTCGAAATCCGTATAGCTCAACCCAAAGCCAAACGGATAAGCCGTCTTTTTCCCGGTTGTGGAAAAATAGCGGTAACCTACCCAAATGTCCTCTTCATAGTTTGTATAATCGAAGTTCTCTCCTTCTGTCTGACCGACAAATGGATAGTTGACGGCCGAAGGCATATCGGCATACGCCACAGGAAATGTCATCGGAAGTCGTCCCGACGGGTTGACACGCCCGCTGACGACATCAGCCACAGCATATCCGCATTCCTGACCGGGAAACCATGCAAGCAACACGGCGTCGGGCAACGCCGACCACGAAGCTGTCTCAATTGTTCCGCACACATTGAGCACGACAATGACCCGCTTGCCTTGCCGGTGAGCCACTTCGCACACCTGCGAAATCATAAAGCACTCTTCTTCCGTCAGGTTAAAATCATTCTCGACAACACGGTCGGATGTCTCGCCCGAACCGCGCCCTACTACTACAATCGCCACATCACTTTCCATCAGGGCTTCCTCTGTCAGAACTTGTCAGCCGGACAAATCCATCTCCTGTTCAACAAGGCGATCATAGGAAATTTTCTGCAAGACAGGACACTCAGGATGACGCTCGAGATCCGC
>USOC01000300.1 GCA_900556245.1 uncultured Prevotellaceae bacterium | reverse complement strand
AAGAGCAAATGAGCGTAGAAGAAATCCAAGACAACGTCGAACTGGAACTCATGAAAAGCTCCAGAAAAGAAGTTGCAAAACGATACATTGCCTACCGAGACCAAAGAAGCATTGCCCGACGAGCCAAGACTCGTGATATCTTTCTGGAAATCATTGAAGCAAAATCAAACGACATCACCCGGGAAAATGCCAACATGAATGCTGATTCCCCAGCCGGGATGATGATGAAATTCGCAAGCGAAACGACAAAACCGTTTGTCGACGATTACCTGCTGTCTCCAGAGACAGCAGATGCCATAAAAAATAATTATATACACGTACACGACAAAGACTATTACCCGACAAAAAGCCTAACATGCGTGCAACATCCGCTTAACAAAGTACTAAAAGAAGGCTTTGTTGCAGGACATGGAGAATCTCGACCGGCAAAACGGATCGAGACGGCAAGTATCATTGGCTGTATTTCACTTGAAACAGCTCAAAACGAAATGCATGGAGGCCAAGCCATACCGGCATTCGACTTTTATCTGGCTCCATATGTCCGCACATCTTTCATCGAAGAAGTTAAAAACATGGAAGCAGTGTATGACGAAGACTTTTCCGACCTGTACACGATTCATTTAGACGACTTCAAGAAAGCGCCACTCGACGGACTGCAAGGCAAACAACGTGCAATGCAGCACGCTATAAATAAAACGGTCGACAGAGTTCACCAGGCAATGGAAGCATTCATCCACAATATGAACACCATCCACTCCCGCGGAGGCAACCAGGTTGTGTTCAGCTCCATCAACTATGGAACCGACACATCTGCAGAGGGACGTTGTATTATCCGAGAACTGCTAAATTCGACCTACGAAGGAGTTGGAAACGGAGCGACAGCTATTTTCCCCATACAAATCTGGAAAAAGAAAAGAGGTGTCAACTACTTGCCGGAAGATCGGAACTACGATTTATTTTCTCTCGCCTGCAAAGTATCTGCCAGACGTTTTTTCCCGAATTTTCTGAATCTTGACGCCACATTTAACAGTCACGAAAAATGGCAAGCCGATGACCCGGAAAGATATAAATATGAAGTAGCGACAATGGGTTGCCGCACTCGTGTTTTCGAAAACCGTTACGGAGAAAAGACATCGATTGGCAGAGGCAATCTCTCCTTTACCACTATCAACATTGTCAAGTTGGCGATTGAATGCATGGGAATTCAAAACGAAACAGAACGTATCGATAAATTTTTCAAAAAGCTTGACAACATGCTTGAAATCACCGCCAAGCAACTCTGCGAAAGATACGACTTCCAGAAGACGGCAGCCGCCAAACAATTCCCGTTGCTGATGACCAAACTTTGGACAGGAGGTGACAACCTTAGCCCAAACGACAGAATCGAGCCCGTAATCAACCAAGGCACATTAGGCATTGGCTTCATCGGACTTGCCGAGTGTCTTGTTGCCCTTACCGGAAAACATCACGGTGAATCCGAGAAGAGCCAAACATTGGGAATAAAAATTGTCTCCTATATGCGCAGCAAAGCCAATGAGTTTTCGGAACGCTACGAACACAACTTCAGCGTGCTTGCAACTCCGGCAGAAGGTCTTTCAGGCAAATTCACCAAGAAAGACCGGAAAACATTCGGAGTCATCAGTGGAGTCACCGACAAAGAATATTACACGAACTCAAATCATGTCCCGGTGTGGTTTAAATGCAGCCCAAGACACAAGGCAAAAATTGAAGCCCCCTACCACGAACTGACACGAGGCGGACACATTTTCTATGTGGAAATAGATGGAGATGCCACACACAATCCTCAAGCAATTATGGATATTGTCGAATTGATTGACAAATACAACATCGGTTACGGGTCCGTAAATCATAACAGAAACAGATGCATGGATTGTGGCTACGAGGACGCAACCGACAAATTGGAGAGATGCCCGAAATGTGGCAGCAATGCAATTGACAGACTCCAACGCATCACCGGCTATCTTGTCGGCACAACCGACCGATGGAACAGTGCCAAACTTGCAGAACTCAACGACCGGATCATTCACAAATAGCTCAATGGTTTTGCGTATTTTAGACATTATCGAAGGGACAAGCGTCGACGGTCCGGGGCTAAGAACAGCGATTTATATCGCCGGTTGCCACCACCAATGCCCCGGCTGTCACAACCCTGACTCATGGGATTTTCACAAAGGTCAGTCCATGAGCCTCAACAAACTGGTTGAAATTATCAAAGAGAACGATTTCAACGTAACCCTTACAGGAGGAGATCCTCTCTATCACCCTAATGAAGCCAGCGCATTGTGCCAGAGAATCAAGTCCGAATTAAACAAGCCCATTTGGTGCTCT
>USOC01000299.1 GCA_900556245.1 uncultured Prevotellaceae bacterium | reverse complement strand
GCGGCAGCTTGCTGTCCGCTATTCGCGTTGAATGTAAATGTTATTGGTAGGTGTCGCATCGAAACGCGGCAACACAGACAGTTGCACGTCTTTCGCCTTGTCGGCCAGTGTGTCTTCCCCGCCGCCAACCGTAGCTCCGGCTTCCGTCAACGCGCTTTCAGCCGCAGCTCTCGCAATCTCCGGACGGTTGTTGTCGTTACTGAGATGACACAAAAACACATGCTTCAATCGCGGTGAATAGATTTCCTTCAGGAATGCGGCCGCATCGGCATTGTCCAAATGTCCGTTTTCCATGCGAATCCGGTTTTTCAAGTATTCCGGATATTTGCCTTCTTCCAGCATCTTGGCGTCGTAGTTGCTCTCCAAGACAAGATAGTCCGCCTCCAGCATATAATGGCGCGCACGCTCTGTCACGGCACCCAAATCGGTAGCTATCACAAAATGCCTTCCTTTGTAGGAAACGGAAAATCCTGAATTGCAACTTCCGTCATGGGGTACGTCAAATGCCGTTATTTCAAAGTCGCCGGTCTTAAAAGGTATTTCCTTGTAGATGGCCACATGGTAGTCCTTCACCCTCCGAGAAATGTTGTGCCGCCTCAAAATGCCGTTAAGCACGCGATTGGTGCAGAAAAGCGCCATCGTGCGGTATTTGCGCAAAATCGTATAGACATAACGAATATGGTCGCCATGGTCGTGAGTCAGACAGATTCCCTTGATCGACTCCGGACGGATGTTGTTTTTCTCCAGCTCCTTCGCCACTGTCTTCAAATCGACACCCGCATCTATCAGCACACCTGCATTTTCCGTACCCAGATAAGCGCAGTTTCCGCTACTGCCGCTGCCAAAACTCATATAGTGGAAATATGGCGTCGACTTGACGCTTTCCATAGGTGCCGTCAGTTCCGACTCCCTGCGCCGACCGGCATAGCTGCGCATATCGATTCCCCCCGACAATGCACCGTCCAACGGTTCGTCATCGTAAAGAGTATCGAACAGCGATCCCTGCATCATTGACCCGCTTCTCTTTTTTCCCATAGTCTAACGATAAAGTAAAAAGATTGCCGGCCGCTTGTCGTAGTCGTATTTTGTCTTGCTCCATTCTCGGATACTGCGGGTAATGATAGTCTCTCCCTCTCCCGTAATATCACACGCCACACAAAGCTTCAAGTCGCCCCTCAGCGACGACACCAGTTCTGCAATCAAGCGATTGTTGCGATAGGGAGTTTCAATGAAAATCTGCGTCTGCCCGCCTTGTATGTCGCGCTCCATCTCCTTGAATTTCCTGCTCCGCTTGCCACTGTCGATTGGCAGATAGCCAAGAAACGCAAAACTTTGGCCGTTGAAGCCGGAAGCCATCAGCGACATCAGAATGCTCGACGGTCCGACCAAGGGGATGACACGCAATCCGCGCGCTTGGGCCATAGCCACTACGTCTGCGCCCGGATCGGCGATTGCAGGGCAGCCCGCTTCGGAGATAACGCCCATTGGATGTCCCTCCAACAACGGTGTCAGATAGTCGCTCATTTCTTCAGGACGGGTATGCTCGTTCAATACATAAAAGGTGAGCCGATCGATATCAATCGACTTATCGCACTTCTTCAAGAACCGACGTGCCGAACGCACGTTTTCTACAATAAAGTGACTGATTCCTCTCACAATTTCCAGATTATGAGCAGGCAAGACTTTTTCCAAAGGCTCATCACTGAGCATCACGGGGATTAAATACAGCGCTGTTTCCATTATCCTACAAAATTACGCCATCTTATCCAAAGATGCAAAACAAGGCGCAAAAAAAGCCCGCTCCGATACATCACGTACGGAGCGGGCCAACTCGAAACTATTTAAACTCTATTTCACTATAAAACGCTTCACTATGGAAGTATTTGCATTATACAACGTCAGGACATAGACACCTTTTGCAAGATGACTGACTGGCACTGTGACATTGCCTGTGTTGCCTTCCCGACGCAGGACGCATGTCCCGGAAGGAGAAGTCACTTCAATGACATAGTCGGTCATCGAGGTCCTGATATTCAGGTAGTCGTCGGCGGGAATCGGGAAGATTACCGCGTCGGCAAACGCCGCAGCGTCAACCGAAGAATACTTATGCTCGTCAATCTCGACCGGAATACGCGCAAACTGCAATTTTCCTTTTTGACGGGCACTGACTATTACTTCAACTGTCTGCTTGTCCTGTAGTCCGACTACACTCAGCGAACCTTCCTCTCCGACCGAGACGGTAGCCACAGTTGCGTCACACGGGTCTGTAATGCGATAGTCGACCGTTGACCCGTCGTTGTCCAGCGTGAAGAAATCCTCCAAAGCCACCTGCATCACTGATGATGTTCCGGCAAGCTGACGCGG
>USOC01000298.1 GCA_900556245.1 uncultured Prevotellaceae bacterium | reverse complement strand
CGTGCCACGAAGTCTTTGTTTTGTTCCAGCCACCAATAAATCATGTTGGCAGATGCTGCAGCCCAGCACATGTTGGAGTCGAGCCCGGTCCCTTCCGTCGGGTTTTTCTTGTTGCAGTCGAACCACCCGTATTGGGGATTCCATTTTAGTCCTGCAAATCCATGCCCCATCCCGTCGTCGGTGGCATAGTCCCATTTGTCGACTGGGGGAATGTCCTTGACCCCATAGATCCAAACGGTCTTGTTGGCCCAGTCTTCAGTGATTTGTCCGCGGTCGAGATTGATGCTGAGAGTGAGCTGACGGCCGGACAGGAGTTCCGTCAGGGTTTCTCCTCCGCTCAGTGTGTCGGGGGCGCCGTAGACATAGGTGTTTCCTTCCAATTCAATTTCAATCCAGTTTTTTCTCCATGTTTCCAAAATTGGTTGAGGCGGAAGAATGGCGTGGAAAACGGCATTTTTTCCTTGGTGGAATATGATGTCTTCGATTTGTGCCGTTTCGGTTTGCAGGATTTCCGGTTTTGGAGATTTCCGGATTCTGACAGAGGGATATGCATGTATGCGAACTGTCGCTCCGGCAAGCTGTTCGGGTGAGAAAGTGGAACTGCTTGTCAGGCGCAACTCAATCAGGCTCAGTTGATGACGGAATGAAAGAGCTACGGATTCGCCTTGTTTCACGTCAGTGGAAGCGAAGAGCAAGTCGGATTTGCCGTACAGTTGGGGAGCGCGTTGGTCGGTGGCGACTGTATGGGTTGTCCAGTCTGCATCCTTGTCGGCTATTTCCGGGAAAATCGCCGAGAAAGCGGCTCGTTCGCCGCCGATATCCTTCCATGAGAGTTTTGGAAGCCATCCATCAGACGCGAGAGTCAGGATGTGGTGCTGCGTTTTGGAAGAAGTCTTTCCGCAGGGGGTGACGAAAAGCGAAATTCTGTCGCCTGTAAGAAAGGTTTCGTTGCCTTTTTCGCCAACGATAGCGCGGGTGGTTATTCCGGAAGGCCTCTCGATAGCTGCCGACAATTCTATGGCATCATCTTTTTCTTCCGGCAAAACGGGCCATTCTTCTGAGGAACAAGCACATGGCAGTATGAGAAACAAGATGGCAGACAAGAAGGTCTGCAAACGGATTCTAAAGCTCATGGCTTGTCTCAGATTGCAATATTTCCGTTAGCTTCACCTTGGTTTCCCCACGGATCGATGTCCTGTCCGGTAATTGTGAAGGACGTTTTGCTGACGGAGATTGCCAGGGTAAACGCTTTCCCGCTTTGCAGGTGAGAGAGAAGGGTGTTGTCCACTTTGCAATCCGCAAGTCGGAATGTTTGTGAGCGGCCGTTTACATCTACTGTCACTTCTATTGCCCCGACCGCTTGCGGAGGCAGGATAAAGGTGGCGTATGTTCCGTATTGCGCTAATTGAGAAGGTGTTCCGGTAGATTCCCCGACCGTTGCTTCCAGCAGGTCGATGATGGCTGTCGGGAGGAATTGGGAGACGGAAATTCGGGCGTTGGCAAGGTCTTTTGCCGTAACGGTTGTGCCGTCGGGTGTCAATTTCACGATTAATTTGTGCATCAAGTGCTTGAAAGTCAAAGCGACTTCAGTCGTCACGCCTTGAGTGGCTTCAACCGGGGCGGCTATCAGAAAGTCTGGCGTGAGCGATTCTTTTGACGTGACATCCCAGAAAAAACGCTTCGCGTCGGTTGCTTTCACCGGAGGATAGCAGGCCGACACTTTCAGTCCGTCAGCCGTGTTGCCCAATTGGAAATCATTCCAGTAATAGGAGTTTCCGTATATGTAAGACATTTCTTTCAGGAGATTGCCTTTCCCGTCTTGAAAGAAAACCGTATTTTCATCGCCTGCCGAAAAACGACCCTGACCGTTGTCGTCGAGAACCGGAGCGCGGGTTACGCCTTGGATTGAAGAATGGATGCTGAATCGCGACGGTTCAGCCAGTGGACTCTCGCTGTTGCCGCATGCCTCTAAAACGATGCTCAACGCACAAAGTAGCAGAGCGTGTGTGAAAAATTTTCTCATAAAAGCGTTACATTGAATAATTCGTGGTGCAAAAGTACGAATAACTCCAAAAACAGCATAAAAGAAACCTTCGTTTTAACTTTTCAACTTGCTCTGCATAATGATTTTCAAAGATGTTGTTTTTATGTTTGTTGGCTGACGGGGTGTTTATGTTGCCTGTTGTCTGTCGGATTTTGCCAAGGGATGCGGGCGTAAGGGTTGGGGATAAAAAAAACCGGCATCGCCAGAGGCGTGCCGGTGGTGGGGTTCTTTGGAATTGGGAATCAATGGCAGCATCCGTCGCCACAACCGCATCCGTCTCCGTGATCGCCACAACCGCAGCATCCGCCTCCACAAGATGGGTG
>USOC01000297.1 GCA_900556245.1 uncultured Prevotellaceae bacterium | reverse complement strand
GGCGCGTTCAATGTAGCGTTCATATTCCCGGTGGCATTGCTCCAGTCCGCGAAATCGCTGACGGCGACATCTCCCTTGATATACCCACCGAAATAAGCACGACCCGATTCTTTCAAAGGTATGTTCGGACCTTTGTCGATTGGGCATCCTTTTCTAAATTCTATTTCACTGCCGTAGTACACACACGGGATACCGCGGAAAGTGTACATCAGCGAAAGGTTTTCGGCCCAAGTGTCGGTTCCTTGCGCAAAACGCTGGTCTTCGGGTGCATTGTTAGGCGCATAATCATGAGAATCAACATAGACAACATTGAACGACGCATCATTGTAATAGCGATCGCCTGACTGGGCGATGCCCCAAGCTCCGCCAATGTCCTTGAAATTATGGTGCATCGGAAAGTCAATCACGCTCAATCCCGAGAAACGGCTGTAATCCGGCTTATGGTATTTGTTGCCGCGAAGGAACACATTGTCACTGACCGGCTGTGAGTTGATGGAACTGCTTCCATTATCGGCGTAATGCTGCAGACAGGATTGCTGATTGACATGGGTAAACGGAGTCCCTTCAAAAATAGTCAGATTGTTCCATGAATCGGGATTACTGTCCCAGGCATATTCCTTGCTTTCTTTCCATGTGTAGAACGGCACGGAAAGCGCAGGTTGCTCTCTATACCAAATTTGCGTATAACGGGCACACACTTCAGCAAACATGAAGAACTCTCCTCCGTTGCGTTTTGCCTTCGCTTCTTCAGCGGCTTTGTGGAATGCCGGGTTAAACACCTTGTTGAACACCAGACGGGGAATATGCCCTCCTGTATCGATTCTGAATCCGTCGATACCCATCTTGATAAAGCTGGCATAGCAATCAAGCAAATAGCTGTAGGTCTGCGGATTCTCTGTATTCAAATCCACACAGTCACCGGCAATCTGCGCCCACCAGCGTGTTTCGTTATCCCAGTTGAAGTTTCCGAAATGATGCCACAGGTTGTTTTTGTCGTGGTTTTGTCCGTCAGTATTTTTCATCTCACACAAACGAGCGCCATACTGTTGCCCGCCGGGCAAGGAAGCGTAATTGTCGGGCAGACGTCCGCCGTCTTTCTTTGTCAAGGGCTTCAGGCAATACCTGCTGTCCGACTGGTCGGCTGTCCAGTCGCGCTCGAAGAGCTTGCAGAGGTTCGCCTCCCCAAAGTTTCCCGTATGGTTCAACACGATATCGAGAATCAGCTTCATGCCCCGTTTATGAACCTCGTCAATCAGAGTCTGGAAATTCACGTCTGTCGACTCATAACGATGATCGACCTTGCTCATGTCGGATGCATGGTAACCATGATAATCATAGCCGGAAGCGTTTTCGACTACAGGCGTTATCCAAACGGCCGTAAAGCCAAGCGCCTTGATGTAGTCGAGTTTTTCAATCAGCCCCTTGAAATCTCCGCGCCATGCGGGATCTCCCGGGTTGTACTGCTGACCGTCCCAGCACTGCGTATTGTTCGACTTGTCGCCGTCATAGAAACGGGTGGTCATGACAAAATAAATGGATTCATCGCGAAAATCCGTCCGATCTCCGACAAACGATGCGGCAAACACCGCTACAGAACTGCATAAAAACATAAGGAAAGACAACATTGTCTTTCGACATAGGGAATAAGTCCTCATAGGTAATAAATTTTAAATAGTTTCACATGCCGACACGCCTGTCCCGGCGTATCCTACTCAACACCTACAAATGTAAGCATTCCATTCCGACATTCAAAACTTTCAGACGGCTTTAATTCCTCAAGCGTTTTTTACGGCACCTGCCGACAAGGCAGCGGCAAATTCAGGATCACACAACTTCTTCATAGCCTCTCCGGAAGCCTGCTGGTGAGCTTCTCGCTTTGTCCGTCCCTCACCGCATCCAACAGCAACCCCCGACAAATAAACAGTCGCCGTAAAGGATGGCAATCCGTCTACTTGCTGCTCAACATGATAGCTACATTCCACCCTGTGCTTCTGACACCATTCGAGCAAAGCGGATTTCGGATTTTCCGTATACATGGCTGCGACAGACGACTCAAGATAGGGCTCTACCAGTTTTGACTCGACAAACTTAGCACAACGACGATAGCCGGAGTCAATATAGACAGCACCCACAAGAGCCTCAAGCGCATTGCCAGCCAAATTTGCAGGACAAGAGGTGACACCCATGCGACTCTCTACGTGTGCGGAGAGCCCGATTTGCCGCGCACGAAGATTTAGAGTGGCACGTTTGACCAGCTCGGACCTCAATGCCGTCAACTGACCTTCCCGCCAGTCCGGGAAACGCCTGTAGAGGGCGTCTGCAACGATGGCGTCAAGCACGGCATCTCCCAAAAATTCAAGACGCTCATTG
>USOC01000296.1 GCA_900556245.1 uncultured Prevotellaceae bacterium | reverse complement strand
GCCTCTTGTCGGATTCGAACCAACGACCCCGAGATTACAAATCACGTGCTCTGGCCAACTGAGCTAAAGAGGCATTCGGAATTTCGCCATCCGCCATAAGACGGAAAGCGAGTGCAAAGTTACGCAAAATTTCTTATCTCCAAAATATTTTCAACTTATTTTTCAAAAATCTCATATTTTTCCCGATTATTTTTGCCTTAAGCCCCCTCATACTGACCCCAAAGGCCACAATGCCAACCCGCACACAAGAAAAAAAGCAGGGCCGGACAACCGCCGGTCCTGCCCCAACACCCTTTTGGGCCATGCGCTTACTCTATCGTTTTTCTTTAATCTTCACCAGTTGCCGGTCAAGAGCGTCAATGACAGTATCGACCGCCTCTTCAAATGTGTCGGCCACTTTCGAAGCAAACAAATGTTCAGAATTTGGAACTGTCAACTTGATTGAGGCCTCCTTGTTCATTGCCGTTTCCGGCTTAACAACTTTCAACGTCACGTCCGCAAGAGCGATTGCCTCATTGCGTCTTGCCAATTTCTGCATCTTTTTATCGATAAACTCCTGCAGTTTCACCGTCGCGTCGAAATGGATGGATTTAATTCTAACTTCCATACTAACCTCCTTTTTTAATGCTCGAGGATGAGCGTGTTTGTAATTTTGTTTCAGTTCACTATATGTGATATGAGTATAGACCTGCGTTGTCGCAAGCGACTCATGTCCCAACAAATCTTTGACACTGTTGATGCCGGCTCCATGGTTAAGCATAGCCGATGCATACGAGTGGCGCAACGTATGGGGTGAACGTTTTCCCTCAGTGACCGCCGAGAGCGCATCCCGCACGACATTGTAAACCAGTTTGTCGTAGACGGGCAGCCCCTTTTCCGTCAGAAAGAAGACATCGTGTCCGACATCCGCCCGAAGCGACCGATAGACCTCTATCAACTCGGCCAGTTCCCCGCAAAAGGGAACCACTCTATCCTTATTACGCTTACCATGCACTTTTAGTTCACGCCGAACGGTACTTATTTCAGAATTTTTCAACCCCACCAGCTCGGAACGCCTCATCCCAGTATCATAAAGCATCGCGACAATCAGACGATTGCGCACCGCCACGAAGTCAGCTGCATCAAACGGACTGTCCAAAAGTTCATCCATATCACGCTCCCGGATAAACACCGGCAATGGGCGCGGCTGCCTCGCAAGCGGAACTTCATCTACCGGGCTGTCAGCCACATCTCCCCGCTTCTGCAGGAAACGGTAGAACGCCCGAAGCGACTGCAGCTTACGCCGGACGCTACTCGGAGCAAGGCGACGTCGGGCCGACAAGTCATAGACCCACGCACGGACATCCGCGACACCCACAGCGGCCGGGTCGGCCTCTTCTTCTTTTTCAAGGAATTCAGCAAACTGCAACAAATCTTTTCTATAAGACAAAACGGTATGAACCGAATAATTCAGTTCATACCGTATATAGTCAAGAAAAACTTCTACCTGTTTCATGCTGCGTATGCCTTTCATTACGCAACGAATTTAGGCAGAATCTTTCAAATTTCCAAATTTTTCACGGAAATTTTATTCTTCTGCCGAACGTAATTTTTGTACGTAAACAGCCTTCATCATTTTCTTGCGGTTAGCTACCGATGGCTTTTCAAATGCCTGACGGCTGCGCAATTCTTTAACGATGCCGGTTTTTTCGTATTTTCTTTTAAATTTCTTCAGTGCTCTTTCGATGTTTTCGCCTTCTTTTACTTGTACGATAATCATTGTTGTATCTATTTTTTAATGTTATTTCTATTTTTTTGTTGCGGTGATATTGCAATAAACATCGCAAAGCCACACCGCAGGCTTTGCTTCACGAACGCCAACTCTCCGAGTCTCATTCTTTTAGATGGTATGAATACTGTCCTTGTTCTTTCAGCAGGTTAAAAAACAACCCCCTCTCTTTTATTGCGACCGCAAAGGTATTCAACTTTTTACAATCCGACAAAATTTTTGCATACATTTTTTAAATGATTCTGTTCCAACGCCTACAATCGCCGGCATCTTGCAAGGATTTTTATTTTTTTAACCATCCCAAAACAGTATCTTTTCCAGCCTAATCGTAATTTTGACATATGAGACGAACAATTACTCTCATCCTATGGCTAAGCGCCGTCTGTGCAAACACACAAGACTTGCCAAGACGTCTCCCCGAGCCTTTGCGCCTTTCGGGAACGACGCTTGAAGCATTCCCGCTCAAACCCCGGGACTCGTCCGACAGCCTCGTCAGAAAGCTAAGCGAGGGTCTGCAACTCGCCTGCCGCACAACGTTTTTTCCCGAACACGAAATCCGCTTCGAACCCGCAGCGCCAGCCCGCTACTATTTCAACCGCAATCCGTATG
>USOC01000295.1 GCA_900556245.1 uncultured Prevotellaceae bacterium | reverse complement strand
CCTTGCCATATATTTCCTTTGTCACAATCGAACGCCACACACCAGGTACTTCCTGGCCTGCAGAAGAATACGGTAGACTGACAGATATTAAGCCTGGAGAAAAATTTGAATTTGTCGACCGAAATGTCGAACCCGACAAAAAATATGAATACAAACTGACGTGTTACGTCGATGATACAAGAGGCTCATCTTCATTCACTTCCGTATACACGGGAGTAAAGCCGGGTGCCATCGCGGCTTTCACTGCCACAACGCCAGACCACACCTCCAACTATGTAGACATCAGCGTAACCGCCCCGACAAAAAGTGCTTCAGGTGCAGACCTGAAAAGCACAATGAGCATCGATATCCAGCTCTATGAAGCATGGACCTACACAACAATCCTCACCATCGAAAATGCAGAACCGGGGAAATCATACGAGTTCAAACACAAAGACCTTGCCATTGACAAAACTTACACATACCGTGCTGTCGCAAGAATCGGGGCAGAAGGAGTTGGAGAAGGTCTTGATGCAGAAGTATTTGTCGGTCTTGACTATCCGGGCGAACCAACCGATTTCAAGGCACAACCTGCGGGCGAGTCCGTCAGTCTCTCATGGAAAGCTCCGCTCAAAGGCGGACGTGGCGGCTGCTACGACCCCGCATCGACAACCTACACGATTACGCGCGTTTTCCTCGACGGAACTGAAGAAATAGCAAAAGAAGGCATCTCTGAAACTGAATATGTGGATACACCGGGATTCGAAGAGGAAAAAGCTCTGAAATATCGCGTCGATGCCGTCAACGCATCAGGGAAAAACATGAAGGAAGTGGTTTTGGATGCAATCGTTGTTGGCAAGCCCGCCACACTTCCTTTCAAGGAATCCTTTACCGGTCAGAAACTGGAGCATCAAGGATGGACAAAAGAAACTTCGCAGGACGATCCTTACTACACCTATGAAGCATGGGAATTCTGCGAAACTGGAACAATGTACTACTTCCCGACAGACGAATACCTTCAAATCGAGCCTCAAGACTTCGACGGAGGTTTGGCATCATGCATTTTCTACGGTGATTCGAAAGACGGTCAGACAGAAAGTCTCATCACTCCGCACATCGCAGTGGCAGACATTGAAACCCTTGACGTGAAATTCCATTTCTGGGATGTTCAGAAAGACGCATCCGAAAACACCGTAAAAGTCTCGGTCAGCCGTGACGACAAGGAATGGGAGCAAATCTACCTTTCGCAACCTCCGGTAGAATGCGTACCCATCTGGAAAGAAGTTGTCCTGCAAATTCCACTCAACAAAAAAGCGCAAAATGTCCGCGTTCGTTTCGATGCAATCCGCCACGACGGTCCTATCACGAATGTATATTTTGACAATATCACTGTTGAAGCCAAGAACAGCTCAGTAAGCGACATTGAAATTGAAGACGCTGAACCAGAATACTTCACAATTCAAGGAATACGCGTAGAAAATCCTACTGAACCGGGGCTATACATCGTGCGCAGAGGCAACACCGCCACGAAGGAAATTATCCGTTAGGTAGTAATCCGGTCAAAAAAATACAAATTTCAGACATCGACAGCGTCCGGAAGAGAGCGGCTCTCTTTCGGACGCTGTCTGATTTTTAAAATAAACACCTAACGGGATTTGAATTTTGAGCAAAGCGTAGCTAATTAGTCGTCCCTTAAAAATATCTATATCTGTTGACATTCTTAAGGGACGACTATATACAATTTCTCCAAGATTGTTTTTACGAAAAATCCCGGTACAGACGAGTTCATGGGAATCGTTTGTCCAAAAAGGAACAATAATTTCAGATTGAGTTGAAAATGTAATTTTTGTTTTTAACTCATTGGCTTGCTATGCATAAATTGATTTTAGCTTTTTAAAACTATCAGTTGTCACAATGAATGGCTAATTCTTGTTGACTTAATGCTGACATAAAGTACTGTTTTAGTTTGTTATAAATCCTCGCCATTGGCTCGATTGTACTCATTATCATAGAACATCGTAATGTAGTATTTCCCATAGAACTCTGAAATCATAAACCATACCGGCTTCTTTAACAACAAATCTGCCATATGTAAGGAAATGATATTTCTAATATCTGCCTTAATTTCATCTGTAGGATTTTGCAGATCTTTCTCCGAATATTTTTGAAGAATAACCTCATTTAAGTCATTGTGCAGTGACAAAGTATCAGTAATTACAAGATTTTGGTAAAAAACAGCTTCATATCTTTTATTGTTCACCCCCATTTCATATGATATATCCTCATCTTCCGATATGATATAATCACCATAGCTCGTATATTTGGCATTATTTTCAAATTGTCGGCACAAATTGTTAAATCGAATTTTAATGTCTGTTTCATCCATTTGGAGAACATCACTTTACATA
>USOC01000294.1 GCA_900556245.1 uncultured Prevotellaceae bacterium | reverse complement strand
TAATTGTTATCAGCGGAGTGTTTGAGCGTCATTCACTCTACGAATATAAGGCTATGATTGAACGCCATGGCGGGAAAAATTCCGGCTCGATTTCGAAAAAGACGGATTTCGTCTTTGCTGGAGCCAACATGGGGCCGGCAAAACTTGAAAAGGCCCATACGCTTGGCGTGCCGGTCATTGGTGAAGAAGAATTCCTGAAAATGATAGAATAGTCGGGATGGAAAGTCGTTTAAGAGAAGAGCCGACGTTGACAGGCAAGAAGGGAGCAGCTGTCGTTACGCTGTTCGCTATCTTGTTGCTTGGATTGTTTCTTTCTGTGTTTGTTTCGCAGGCTCTGGCTTCGTTGATGGGGTTAGGCGAAATAGGGGTGATTCGTCTGGCAACGGTGATGCAGAATTTATTGGCTTTTATGTTGCCCGCTATCCTTGTCGGACTTCTTACAGTTGGCGGATTCGGCCGTTTTTTAGGTCTTTTGCGTCTGCCGTCGGTTGCGGAAGTTGTAGGAATGGTTGCTCTCTATATTGCTATGACGCCCGCAATGAACTTCCTTGTAGCGTGGAACGAGTCGCTTTCGTTTCCCGAATTTCTCGCTCCTGCCGAGGCATGGCTTCGTTCGCGGGAAAATGCCGCTCAGGCTCTTACGTCTCGAATGTTGCAGATGGATGGGCCGGGCGATTTGTTGCTGACGGTAGGATCTGTCGGTTTGTTGACGGGACTGTGTGAAGAAATTTTTTTCCGGGGAGCTTTTCAAGGGATTCTTTTGTCGGGGAAACATCGCCGTCATCTTTCCGTCTGGGTGGCAGCCGCAGTGTTCAGCTTGTTGCATTTCCAGTTTTTTGGTTTTATTCCGCGTATGCTTTTAGGCGCATTTTTCGGATATATGTATCTGTGGAGCGGTTCGCTCTGGTTGGCTGTCATAGGACACGCGCTGAATAATTCGACGGTTGTCGTAGCAACTTATCTCTTGCAGCATGGAGTACTATCTGCCGATGTCAGTCAGGTGGGTGCAACGTCTGCCGATTGGATGTTGATTGCTGGCAGTGTTGCCATGACTGCTTTTTTGTTTTTTGTGTGTCGCAAATATGTGTTCCATCGTCATGGATAAATCTCGATTGGTAGAAAGTCATCCTTTTGAGCCATTTTTGCCGCAACATGCAAAAGTGCTGATGTTGGGATCGTTTCCAACTCCGGAGAAGCGATGGTCAATGCGTTTTTTTTACCCGAACAGGACCAATGACATGTGGCGTATCATGGGACTGGTGTTTTATGGCAATAAAGAGCGTTTTTTGCGTCCCGGAGGGTATGCAGAAGCGGAAATACGGGAATTTGCGGAACGTCGAGGTATCGCTATGTACGATGCGGCAGTGAGAGTTGTCAGGCTTCAAGGAAATGCTTCCGACAAGTTTCTTGAGGTTGTCGAGCCGCTGGATGTTGTCGGGATGCTGTCGCTGCTCCCAGAATGCAGAACAGTGGTCACGGCCGGCGAAAAATCCGCCTCTATTGTAGCCGCGCAAACCGGAACAACAGTTCCGGCAACAGGAGAGTCGGTGGAGTTTGAATATCATGGAAGGGTCTATACTCACGTGCGTATGGTCTCTTCTTCGCGGGCTTATCCGCTGGCTGTAGAAAAGAAAGCGGAGCAGTATGGGAGGATGTTCAGAAAAATTGGCTTGTTAGAGTGATGGAATCAAGCGAATAAGTCTTGTCGATGCTGAGACAACTGTTGTCTGCTATTCTCAGTCAGGAAGTGTTCTTTATAAAGAGACAGGTTGGCTCTGGGATAGTCAAATTTGAAAACTTTGTTTTCACTTGCCTCTGCGCCCGTCTTTCATTATATTTGCAAAAAAAATAATATGGCTTTAGAAATCTATCAATTCTTTGTAGGCTGTCTTCAAGATCAGTTGACGGCCTATCTGATGATTGTCGTGTTTATGACAATAGAGAGTTCGTTTATTCCTTTCCCTTCTGAAATAATTGTTCCGCCTGCGGCCTATTTCGCTTTTCAGAGCGGCTTCGACTTGAATATCTATGCGGTTGTGGCTTGTGCAACGGCGGGAGCTCTTCTCGGAGCTATGGTAAATTATGGACTGGCTATCTGGCTCGGTCGTCCGTTGGTCTATAAGTTTGCCAATAGCCGATTCGGACATATTTGTTTGATTGACGAAGCCAAGGTTATGAAAGCGGAAGCTTATTTCGACAAGCACGGAGCGGCATCAACGTTGATTGGCCGTCTGATTCCGGCTGTCCGTCAGTTGATTTCCATTCCGGCCGGTCTGGCTCGTATGCATGTCGGCAAGTTTATGATTTATACAACGCTTGGTGCCGGTATTTGGAATTGTGTGCTTGCAGTGCTTGGCTGGTGGCTCAGTACGTTTATCACTCCGGATGA
>USOC01000293.1 GCA_900556245.1 uncultured Prevotellaceae bacterium | reverse complement strand
GGTCCGGAGAATCCTCTTTCAAGAGCGAATTGCACCGTCGCTTTGTCGCCTTGCACCAGCACGAAGTTGGTCGACTCGTTGACATAGACCGTGTAGCCATAGTTTCCGCGGATTCGGTCGGCTACAATCACGAATCGGTCGTCTTCTATTGCCGCTTTTGCCAATTCGAAAGCAATCGAGTCGCGCTTTTGTTCCTCTGCCTTTTCTCGCGCTTTCTCTGCCTTTTCTCGCGCTTTCTGGGCTTTTTTCAATGTTTCCTTTTGTTCTTTGGTGAGTTCGGTCGGTTGTTGTCCGTGTGCGTTTCTACCGTTTGCCGCAACTGCGGGTATGGCCGTCAGGCCAAGCAGGAATGCCACCGACAAAATGAATGATAACGCTTTTTTCATAATATCTTTGTCTGTTTGTTCTTAAGGATAAACAACCGACAGCCCGTTAATGTTTGGGCCTCAGCAATCGTGCAAGGGGAACGAGCAGTATGGAAAGCAGCGAGCCGAGGAAGATGGTGAGCATGACCATTTCAATGCAGTAGCCAATATTCGACGGATAGAGGCCTTTCTCAAGCATCAGTGACAATTGCCCGTGAAATTCCTTCAAATCCGGCATTGACGCACTCATCGTATGGATTTCCTTCAGCATATTATAGAAGAGATTCGGGTCGAACAGTTCCAGATACGCATAGGTGATTGCGGCGCAGATCAGAGAGCCTCCGATGAAAATCGAAATGCCGAGCATCCAAAGCGACGAAAAAGGGTCGGTGCATCCATATTTTCGATAGACAGATGCTAACAGACGGAATTGTACGAATGGAATGGATAGCAACAGGGCAAGAGCCGGCAGGGAGGCCAGGGCATAGTGCATACTCAGCATACAGAGCACGGAGGCGGCCGACAGGACAATGCCCATTACGACGCCTTTGTTTGCCCCTTCTTTGTAGAGTTGGGAAGATGTCATCATTTGTCGTCCGATTTTGTTGTGAACCCGCATTCTTCAAACAGGCGGAAATCGTCGGCAGCGGCGTTTCCCGTGGTAGTCAGCAAGTCGCCAATCATAGTGCCGTTCATACCGCCTCGTAAAATCCGGCGTACGGTGGCTTGAGGCAGACGGGCGCGTCCGCCTGCAAAGCGGATGACGGCCGACGGCATGACAAAGCGGAAAATGGCGACGGTGCGTATGATTTCATCGTCGGAAATCAGAGGCGTATTTTCGAGGGCTGTGCCTTTTATCGGGTTGAGGATGTTGATGGGAACCGAGTCGACGTGCAAATCCCGCAATTCAAAAGCGAATTCGATGCGCTGGCGCAATGTTTCTCCCAAACCGATGATTCCGCCGCTACACACGCTCATCCCTGCGCTCTTTGCGTCTGCGATGACGCGGCGTTTGTCGTCGGGTGTGTGGGTCGTGCAAAGGGAGGGGAAGAAGGTCGAAACGGTCTCCATATTGCAGTGGTAGCGTTCGACACCGGCCTCCTTAAGCTTTAGAAGAGTCTCTTTGTCGACGAGCCCCATCGAGGCGCACAGGTGGAGATTGGTCGTCGTGCGCAACTGTCGGTAGTCGTCGCAGAATTTCTCGGCGTCACGACAACTGACTTTGCGTCCGCTTGTCACCAGAGAAAATCGTTTCACTCCATAGCTTTCGTTCCGTTTTGCGAGATTCATCAGCCTTTCAGTGTCGATGATGGCATATTCGTCGACGCCGGTGGCAAAACATTTCGATTGCGAGCACCATTTGCAGTCTTCGCCACAAAGCCCGCTTCGGGCATTTACGATGGAGCAGGTGTCCATCTCGTCGCCACAGAAGTGGCGGCGTAATTCGTCGGCGGCATCGCAGAGTGCATTGAGGTCGGATGCGTTGGCCAAGGCCGAGGCTTCTTCTATGCTGATTTCGCCGCCTTCAAGGATACGGCGTTTAAGAGTTTCAATCATGTGTTGCTATGTTGTTTGTTTTATACAATGATAGCGCAAGGTGGAGGCAAAAAACGGATGAAGGGAAGATTCAGTCCTTTTGCCGAACCGCTACCTATCATATACAAAGATATGCGGAATATTGCAAGATTGGGCATATTTAGGCAAAATTAATGTCTTCCTAAGGAGTTTTCCGGTAGTTTTTGTTGAAAATGAGTATTCTTGTTCTGCCGCTAATGGGCAGAATCATAATGTCTTGGATGATGATTCGGACGCTTGTGTGACTTTTTTTAACGTAAATTGTTGTCGATTCGGAAATTCTTTGTACCTTTGCACCCGGGTAAGTCCTATACGGCCAGCTCCCTGTGAATCCCCCAGGTCTTGACCGAAGCAAGGGTAATAGGTCGTAGCGGCGCGATATAGTAAGCTTGCCCATCTGCCTCTTTAGCTCAGTTGGCCAGAGCACGTGATTTGTAATCTCGGGGTCGTTGGTTCGAATCCGACAAGAGGCTC
>USOC01000292.1 GCA_900556245.1 uncultured Prevotellaceae bacterium | reverse complement strand
ATAAATGTGCTTTCCATCTGCACTGACGATCGGATTACGGTCTTCACCTGCTCGGTTCGTCAGATTGAGATGTTTTCCGGTTGTTCCGTCATAAAGCCATATATCGCGAGTCACAGAAGAGGTGTGATGTTTACGCCACTGGTCTTCAAACCCCTTATTGTCTTGATAAACAAATCTTTTACCATCTGCAAAGAATGAAATCATCTCAGCCGGAGTGGAAAGGACTTGCTCAAAAGCGCCTCCGGAAAAGGGGACACGATAGAGTTCGCGGAACAAACCAGGGAATGAAATGCTGGATGCCGGATCTTGAATTCCGGCGGAAAAATAGATGTACTTTCCGTCCGGTGAAAAAGCATCTGCAAATTCTCCAAATGAGTTTGACGTCAACCGCCGGGCTGCCCCCCCGTCTGCATCCATCACAAAGATATCCGCATTTCCAAAACGGTCGCTCGAAAAAGCGAGATGCTTACTGTCGGGTGACCAAATCGGCACCGATTCATAAGAATCTTGCGAAGTCAGCCGCACCGCCTCGCCTCCTTTTTAAGAAACTTTATAAATATCGCCTTTGTAGCAAAAAGCAATCTGCTGCCCGTCCGGCGAAATCTGCACGTCACGCATCCAAAGCGGTGTCACCGCCACTGCCGAAAATGCTGACACACCTACAACCATCGTTGTCAAAAATTTTTTCATACTCGATAATTTTATTTCAAATTTTAATTTTTTGTCTTGACAATCGTCAAACGCTCCCACAACCAACGCGGAATCAGCCTCCATCCCGCAACTAACAAACGATAGCGCCAGTCTATAGTAACTACGCGTCTCTTTTTGCGCAGAGCCCGAGCGATTTTTTGTGCCACATATTCCGGGCGCATCAGCATCGGATAATGTCCGGACTTGAGCAAGTCGGTATCTACAAAACCCGGACGAATATCCGTAAACGTCACTCCCGCCCGTTCCGTTGCCGACAATTGAGCCAAACATTGCACATAAATATTCTGATAGCGTTTAGTTGCCGAATAAGACGCGGCAATGCCCAAACCCTTTGTTCCTGCGATAGAACTTACCACCGCTATGTGTCCGCCTCCATGACGGCGGAAATAGCGATATGCCTCGCCAACAACCCGTGTAAATCCGACCACGTTGGTTTCCGTTGTGCGCAATTCGATATCTGCCGACAAGTGAGGATTCTGGCTCCCGATTCCTGAGCAAAACACAATCACATCAACTCCATCCAACTTTGCAATCAGATCAAGCAACCGCTCGCCGGCGTCGGGTGACGTCACGTCTATTTTTTGCCAAGCCACCCGCTCTCCTCGCTCTGCGGCAAATTCCTCCAAAAGAGCGGTACGACGCCCTGCAATGCCTAAAGTGGCACCATCATCCCAAAGACAACGAGCCAATTCCCGGCCAATTCCCGACGTCGCGCCTACCACTATGGCTTTTCGTATTTCAAAACAGGGCATAATTTGTCGATACGTTTGAATTGTTTTCCTATTTGTGTTATAAAGATACGACCATTCCTTTTTTCACAACCTCCGATTATAATTTTTTAACCTTTAACCCAATCACAACAGCCGTTTCCACAAACCAATAATTTGCGCTATTTTTGCATACAAAACGACAGAAAAGACATGACAAAGAAAATATTATTTCTATTCGCACTTATCTTTTTCCTCCCCTCGACCGCCAAAGCGCAGTCCGACCGACAACTCTGCGTGAGCCTTATCACATGTTTCCCGGGGCAAGAAGTATTTGAACTCTATGGTCATACCGCCATCCGAATCACCGATGGGCAATCAGACATGGTCTACAACTTCGGCCTTTTCTCTTTCAACAAGCCAAACTTTATCTATCGCTTTGTCAAAGGCGAAACAGACTACGCTGTAGGAAGCTATCCGATGATTTATTTCTTACCTGAATACATTGAACGGAACTCAAAAGTCGTCGAACAAATACTCAATCTTTCCAACAGCCAAGCAAAAGCTCTTCAAGCCCGATTGGACAGCCTGTGTCTCCCGGAAAATCGAGAATACCGCTATAACTACGTGCTCAACAACTGTGCGACACGACCACGCGACCTCATTAAAGAAACCATAGGAGGAATAAACTTTCCCACTCCGGCCGACACCACTCTGACATTCCGTGACATTATGCGCAGATATAGCCCAAACTACCCTTGGTATCAATTCGGCATTGATCTGGCATTAGGTTCCGGTATTGACCGCATAGTCACAGCCAGGGAACAGATGTTCGCTACAGTCTTTTTAATGGAAGCATTTGCCACTGCAAAGACAACCGGCAACCAACCTCTCGTCCGTCAGACAATCGTACTGTTTGATGGAAGCGAATCCCCGACACTCCCTCCGACACCGTGGTACTTGACCCCCCTGTTCCTCAGTATTGCGGCGCTGATTGCAATCTTCTTTCTGACAATCAACGACATCCGAA
>USOC01000291.1 GCA_900556245.1 uncultured Prevotellaceae bacterium | reverse complement strand
CACCGACACCGTAAAACAGTCGGCTGCAAGACCTAACGCCAAAAGGAACAGTTCAAATATGCCCATCACATCAATCCTAAAATAATCAGATTAGCTGTATTTTATGTTATAAAGTACAAAGATAGTGCAAGGTGAGTGCAAAAGCACCAAATTTGCCTGAATGATTTTGCCGGGCTTAAACCAGTCGTATTTAAAGATACAGCCCCTATCATTATGTCATCAAAATTTTCTTTCAATTTTGCACAAAATTGAAGATTTTGTGTTGCACATTTTTATTTAATCTGTGTAATTTCAAGCAGTTTGCAAATAAAATGGCAAAATTCTTGATGATATGGAAATTTAATTTTTAACTTTGTGCGAAGCCTGAAAATTCAGGAGTCCAACCAACAAACAAATACGACAATGGGACATATCGAAGAAGTTGCAAGCCGTCTGAAGGGCTTACGTGAAGCGTTGGGTCTGACCGTCAAGGAGTTTTGCGACACCTGTGGTATCGACGAAGGAAAATATATGAAATATGAGTCAGCAGAAACCGGCATTCCCGTCAGCACTGTCAACCGGATTGCAAAAGCCTGTCAAGTTGAAGTCAACGCCCTGCTCTTTGGAGAAGAGCCGAAAATGAGCGGCTATTACGTGACGCGCAAAGGGTGCGGAAAATTCGTAGAGCGTCGCAATTGGTATAAATATCAATCGCTCGCCATCGGATTTGCGAAGCGGGCAATGGAACCATATCTGGTGACTGTTCTGCCCAACGAACACAGCGAAGTCCACCTCAGCACTCACGAAGGACAGGAGTTCAACTACATCGAATCGGGAACAATGGAGCTGCATCTCGACAGCAAGGTGATTCGCCTCAACCAAGGCGACACCATCATGTTCGACTCCAGGAAGCCGCATGGCATGCGGGCAATAGGCGACGAACCTCTAAAATTCATCGCCATTATCCTCTGACAGAAAGAAAAAAGCGAAAATACAATCTACATATATAGGAACAATGTTAGAAAAATATCTCAGTCAGACAACGTTTGACTCTTACGAGGATTTCATGGAGAACTTCTCTGTCAACGTGCCGGACAACTTCAATTTCGGCTACGACGTTGTCGACGAATGGGCGCGAACAAACCCCGACAAAAAAGCACTTTTATGGACGAATGAATCCGGGGAAAAAATCCAGTTTACGTTCGCCGACATCAAGCGGGAAAGCGATAAGGCGGCGGCATTTTTCACGTCGCTGGGCATCGGTCGCGGCGATATGGTGATGCTCATACTCAAACGCCGCTACCAGTTTTGGTTTTCGATTATCGCCCTCCACAAAATCGGGGCGACTACCATACCCGCCACCCACTTGCTGACAGCAAAAGACATCGTCTACCGATGCCAGTCGGCCGACATCAAAGCCATTGTGGCAGTAGGCGACGACATTGTCACCGGCCACATCAACGAAGCCCGACCACAATGCCCGACGCTTCAACATTTGATTTCGACAGGGTCCAACGTGCCGGAAGGATGGCTTGACTTCGACAAAGGCTGCGCGGAAGCCCCGGCTTTCGTCCGTCCGGACATGGCGAATACAAACGATGACATCTCGCTGATGTACTTCACTTCGGGCACAACCGGCGAACCCAAGATGGTGGCGCACGACTTCACCTATCCGTTGGGACACATCATTACCGGCTCGTTCTGGCACAACCTACATGAAGACAGCCTGCACCTGACACTTGCCGACACCGGCTGGGGAAAAGCCGTGTGGGGCAAACTCTACGGGCAATGGCTCGCCGGCGCGAATGTCTTTGTCAAAGAATTAGAAAACTTTCAGCCAGTCGACGTGCTTCATAAGATCCACGACTACCGCATCACGTCGTTCTGCGCCCCGCCCACCGTGTTCCGCTTTCTGATTCGGGAAGACCTCACGAAATTCGACATTTCCTGCCTCAAATACTGCACGATTGCCGGCGAAGCCCTCAATCCGAGCGTCTACGACGAATGGCTTCGCCTGACAGGAATCCGCCTGATGGAAGGCTTCGGACAGACCGAAACGACCCTGACTATCGCCACCTACCCGTGGCTGACCCCGAAACCGGGATCCATGGGTAAAAAAGGTCCGGTATATGACATCGATCTGCTCACCAGCGACGGAAGATGGGCAGAAGACGGCGAACAGGGAGAAATAGTTGTTCGGACCGGGCAAGGCAAACCCCTCGGTCTCTTCAAGAAGTATTACCGCGACCCGGAACTGACGGAAAAGGCATGGCACGACGGCATCTACCATACAGGCGATGTGGCCTGGCGCGACGAAGACGGCTACTTTTGGTTTATCGGCCGCAAGGACGACGTCATCAAATCGTCGGGCTATCGAATCGGACCGTTTGAGGTGGAAAGTGCGCTGATGACTCACCCTGCCGTCGTGGAGTGCGCCATCACAGGCGTACCCGACGAGCTTCGCGGACAAGTGGTG
>USOC01000290.1 GCA_900556245.1 uncultured Prevotellaceae bacterium | reverse complement strand
CGTACAGGTTCGCCACTCCCCAGCAACAAAGTTGCCAGAATGACAGATACTATGATTCCATGCTTCATTTCTCTGTCAGAACAAATTTAAAGATTCTTCATACTCCAATTCCAAACGAACAGCCGCTTCAATTTCTTCTTTGCGGAATCCTTCCATTGCTTCATTCACATACTCCACAATGGCTTCCACATCCTCCACTTCATCTAAGTCTGAAAAATCAAGCAAGCCTTTTTCATCGTAATAGTCAAACATCAAATCTATTAAATCGAGCAAATCGTCATTGGAAAACTTTTCAGCCAATGCAGCAGACAGATGGCTGCGAATGTAGCCAACCGCTTCTTTTTCGTCATATTCAGTGAAAATATCTTCTTGTTGCATAATATTCATTTTTGTAAAAATCTCCGCTAATTTAACAAATTAAGCAGGTAACTCAAACCGGAAAAACAGTAAATGTGATAATTTAGCAATATTTTCGAAACTTTCCCGACGGCATAACGCAAAAAAGCAGTCCCTCAAAAGACTGCCTATATGCTAAAAGCAACAAATCCGCCGCGAGCTTCTACAAATCAAGCATACCATCCGGGAGATCCACATAAAGCACCCGGGCATCGTCATCCAACTCGAGAATATACTCTTCTGCCACAGGTATATAAAGTTCCCTTCCGGCCACATCCCTGACAACAAACAGCAAATTCGCCGTCGAATCATCTATATCAACAATTTCACCTATCTCTTTTCTCTCCGAATCGGCTATCTTATATCCGACCATACAAGCACAAGGAACTTCACCTTCTTCGTCTCCCAACTCTTTGCGCAAGACATATATAGACTTATTCACAAAACGCTTGGCTTCTTTTTCTGATTCCACCCCTTGCAGATGAAGCAATACCGTATGGTCGTTTTTTGGCCGCGAATTCTCTACAAAAAACGGGACATAAATACCATCCATCAATGAAATTAACGTGGAAAACCGTTCTACCTCATCAGCTCCACACTCCAATGTGGCAGAAATCTCACCCTTAATGCCATGCGTCTTGTTATACTGGCCTATCTCAACTATCTCCTCGTGTCTGATCATTTGACTCTGACGTGACAGGTTTGCTATTTGCGTTTCTTAGATTTCTTACCACCCTGATGCTGTTGCGGCTGAGTCAGCTCCTTAAAGTCGCGAAGCTGACACTCTGCCGGATCAAGCACGATACGCCCTTTCGAATAATATGCCAAGTCTTTGAAAATCTTCTCGTCGTCGACTCCCTCATTGTTGGCCTGCAACATCAGTTTCTTCATATGATGCGCTATCAGCATCGCCAGCTGACGCCGCTCCTCGCCTTCAGGCATTTCGGCAGCGATATTTATAAGAGCCTCGATAGTCTTGCCATAATGGCGAAACTTGATAGGTTCAAGATGATAGCCAATCGAATCCGGACGCGAAAGCAGACTTTCTTTTTGAATCACTTCACATGGATAATCAATGTCCAACTTAAAATCAGACATAATCGCCAACTGATTCCACAGCATTTTGTTGAAATCGTCCACATCTCGCTGATTCGAAAACAGGTTGCTCATAATATCGATAATCGCTCTTGCACAACGGTTACGCTCCTCGCGATTGGGAATCGACATGCAATGATTCACCATTTGCTGGACGTTACGTCCGTATTCCGGCAACACCAGCTTCTCCTTCCTAGTATTATATTCTAACATATCTGTTGTTTTCCTTTTACTTTCCGGTCATTTGCGCCAATACGTTTTTCTTCGGAGTGGTCGTATGGAACTTTTTCAAATAGTTGGGCGTCGAATAAGCCAAATCCATAAAATCGCCTTCTCGGAAAGCCTTCTCGGAAAGCGCAATCATGTCGACCGCATTCGGACGTATCCCCCTGACAAACTCGGCATTCGGGTGAGCGATGACCTCCGCAACCTTGTCGGCGCCATTACCAAGGAAGAGCAGTCTTCGCTCTTTCAGCAAATCGCTGAAAGAATTTTCATCGACAATCAGTGCTTGGTTTGGCAGAATCTCATTCAACGCCAAATCGTAGACTGCCGTAAACACTTCCATCCGCCGTGCATCAATCATCGGGACAAAATACTCCTCCGGCCCAACATGGCGCGAAAACATCACAGCTACACTCAGCAGTTTCAGAGTATTCACTCCAATCAATGGAACGTCGAGCCCGAAACACAAGCCCTTTGCCTCCGACAAGCCAATCCGAAGTCCGGTGTAAGAACCGGGACCGATACTCACCGCCACCGCATCCAACTTCATTTCGCAGTCGGAAGCATAGAGGAGGGCATTTTTGACAAAGCCGCCCAGCACCGTGGCATGATTGCGACCCTTATAGTCCGCATCATGAAATTTCATCTCCCCGTCCCGGGAAAGGCAAACCGAGCACACATCGGTCGAAGTCTCTATATTCAGTATTGTAGCCATCTGCGACTCTTCTTTATTTTCTCATTAAAA
>USOC01000289.1 GCA_900556245.1 uncultured Prevotellaceae bacterium | reverse complement strand
CATCGACCGCATTCGCCCGGACATAGCCATCGAACGTTTTGTATCGCAGTCGCCGGAAGAACTGCTCATATCTCCCCGCTGGGGGCTGAAAAACTACGAGTTTACAAACCGCCTTAACAATGCTGTCCGCCGCCATCGCCAAAACGGATAAAAACCGGTTCGGCAAAATCATTCCTATAAACTTGATGCTTTGCGCTCGACTTTCACTATCTTTGTATAAGATAGGATGCGTCTCGGCAATACCTTCGCTCAAAAGCTGGCTTTTGGCTCGGTGCTGCGCTCGACTTTCACTATCTTTGTAAAAAACAATGACATTATGAACTCGAAAATTGAAATTACCGATACCGACTTGAAATTTCTCAAAATTGCGTCGGACAAATCCCGCCAAAGTGTGGAAAACGGCGGAGGACCTTTTGGTGCCGTCATCGTCAGAGACGGGGAAATCATCTCCATTGAATCAAATTCCGTCACCATCGACAACGATCCGACTGCCCATGCGGAAGTAAACGCTATCCGGGCCGCTTGCAGAAAGTTGGGTTCGTTCAAGCTCGACGGATGCTACGTCTACAGTTCATGCGAACCCTGCCCGATGTGTCTAAGTGCGCTCTATTGGGCCGGTGTGGCCCGCATCTACTACGGAAACACGAAAGAGGATGCCGACGCCATCAACTTTAGCGACCGGTTTATCTATGACGAACTCGACCGCCCGAAGAGCGAGCGAAGCATACCTTGCATTCACATCCCCGACACCGATGCCATTGAGGCTTTCCGCGCTTGGACAGCAAAAGAAGACAAGACAGAATATTAAGCGCAAATAGTCTGAAAAAAGATATAGCAAGAGCCATATCCCGCCCTCGGGCGAAAGGATATGGCTCTGTATTTAGATTGTAAGTCAGCGTCTCTCTAAGCACGCCCTGACTACTCCATCAGAAGAAGTAAGGGTCTTCCTTCGGATAAAGCAGCATATCGTTCATCACCTTCACCGCCGCCTCTCTTCCCTTGGAAATGGAAATGATGGAGAAGCACATGTTTGTGACCGACGATGGACCGTTGGCTGTCACGATGTTTCCATCTGCTACGCAACGCTCGTCTTTCATACGTGCGCCCTTGCATTCGCCTTCAAAGCCGGGATAGCATGTGGCATTTTTTCCATTTAGCAACCCCAAGCGTCCGAGAACGACTGCTGGAGAAGCGCAAATGGCGGCAATCCGTCCGCCTTTGCCGTTCTGCATATTCAGCATCGACTGCAATTCCGGGGAATCATAGAGATTCTTCGCGCCGGGCATACCTCCGGGCAAAATCAGCCACTCGGCATCGTCTATATCAATATCGGAGATGAGTGCGTCGGCCGTCACTGTCACCTGATGAGCTCCTGTCACTTGTTCCGTCTTCTTGATGGAGACAGTTGTTACGTTCATTCCTGCTCTGCGCAGGATGTCAACCGTGCCGATAGCTTCCATTTCTTCAAATCCATCCGCAAAAAAAACATAAGCCCTTTTCATAGTTCAAATCCTTTTAAATTGTCTATACTAAAAAATTTCTCTCGTGTAAAAATAGAGATTAATTTTAATTTCGGCAATCTTTGACAATAAAAAATTATATTTTTGCATAAAATCCGACATTGTTATGAATGATTTCAACCACAATCGAAAAAGAGCCTTCTTGCTTGCCCTGGCTGGTATCGCCGGGCTGATTGTCGTTTTTCTGTTCCGTCCGGGAGCCGAACCGCAATTCCAAGCCAAAGAAGGAATCGTTTGGAACACAACCTATAGCATCGTCTACCGAGCCGACAGCGCGCTCGACGACTCAGTCATGGCCACACTCAGAAAGATAGAGCTCAGCGTCTCTCCTTTCAACAAAATGTCGAGAATCACAGCCATCAACGAAAACCGGACTGACACGCTCGACTACTTCCTGAGACATCTCTACACCGCTTCCCGAAAAATTGCAGAGGAAAGCGACGGTGCTTTCGACCCGACTGTGTCGCCGCTCATCAATGCGTGGGGCTTCGGATATAAACAGGAGCAATTGCCCGATTCGGCGACTGTCGATTCGTTGCTGCAAATCGTCGGAATCACGCGTACGTCGCTCGACGGAAACATTCTGAAGAAATCAGACCCACGCACGACGTTCAATTTCAGCGCCATTGCCAAAGGATTCGGCTGCGATGAAATTGGCAGAATGCTGGCAAGAAACGGAGCCACCGACTATCTGGTGGAAATCGGAGGAGAAATTACGGCGGCAGGACGCAATCCCAAAGGGCAAAAATGGAGGGTTTCCATTGACAAACCAATTTCATCGTCCGACCATTCGGTCATCCACGAGTCCGCGTTGGCAATTGCGATAGACAATTGTGGGGTCGCTACATCAGGTAACTACCGAAACTTCCACACCGACAGCCTCGGACGGCGCTATGCCCACATCATCGATCCCGCTACCGGACGACCGACCGCTTCCGACA
>USOC01000288.1 GCA_900556245.1 uncultured Prevotellaceae bacterium | reverse complement strand
ATTTCCGATGGCATAATACACTTGGTCGTGATAGTCTTTGTTGCGGTCGAGCCGTGCCATTCTTTGCAAGGATTTTACTTCAGAAGAGATATTCGCACCGGTGAACACCTCGCTTTGCTTGATTCGTGCGTTGAATTTGGTGCGATATGGGGCATTTGACGCTCCCGCGACTTTATCGAACATACGGTAGGCATTCGCTTTGTCGCCGTTAGTCTCGTAGACCTGTCCCAGCAGAAACGACAGTCTTGTCTTTTGTGGTCCGCCGGTACTGTTGACCGCCAGTTGCAGAATCGGAGCCGCTTTCTCGAACTGGCGACTTTTGACGAGATATCCGGCGTATGCCGTATTGTATAATTTTTTCAGACGTTTTCCCTTGATTTCGTCCGGTTTCAGCCGGGAAATTACGTTCTCCGCTTCGTTTGTCCAGTTCATGGCAGCATAACATCGGAGTTGCCATATCTTGGCTTCTGTCACCAGGTCAGGCATCCATGAGAAGTAGCGTTCGATGTACATGAACGTAGATGCAGAGGCAAGAAAATCGCCTTTGAGATACTGAGCTTCGCCCATCAGCCGCCATGCGTTGTGGAGGAAAGGGTTGTATTCACCACGTTTCAGGTATTCCCGATATTTCGGATTCTTCATCTTGCTCCGGTCCTTTTTCGGCTTTTTCTGAATTGAGTGGAGGGCGATTGCCTTTTCCATTTTTTCGATTGTCCGGTCGAAACTTGTGGATGGATGCGTTGCCTTTTCGTCGGCAAATGATTCGGCCGGGTGGATGTAGACGAAGTCGGAGAAATCGTCCTCATATTCTTCCTCCATTTTTTTCAGCTGCTCTTTGTAGTGCTCCTCTCCGTTGAAATATACGTTGTAGCGAGTTGTGAAGGCCTGAAAAAAACGAGTGCCTGCCGTGTTTTTTTTTGTACTGCAAGAATGGAGCACAGAGGCAAACACGATCAAGGTTGTCAGTATAAGGATGGGACTTCGTTTCATATTAGATATTAACGTATTTTATTGGCGTTTATTGCCGTCGGCAACAAGTTTTGTGAGCCTGACTGCGGCATAAACGGCAATCAGCAGAATGACGATGGTGGCAGAAGCCGGGATTTCGGCAATGTAGGCAAGAAGCAGTCCGGCGACAGAGCATACCATGCTGATAGCAGCTGCAATAGCCATCATAGGCTTCAGCCTCCGTGTGAAAACCTCCGCCGTCATTTGGGGGATTGCGAATAGCGACATCAGCAGCATGATGCCAATGAGCTTAAGCGTCAGTACGACGCATATCGCAACCATTACCAGCATCGATGAGTTTATCAGTCTTGCCGGCAGACCGATTGTCCGGGCAAAGTCGGGGTCGAAAGCGCATGTCGCAATCGGTCGGAAGAATAGTGCCATCAGAATGACCAGAACGGCTAAAAATGCGGCAAAGCAAACAAGGTCGTAAGTTGAAATTGTCAGGATGTTTCCGAAAAGAAAAGATTGCAGTTCGGGGACATATCCCGGCGTCAGGAAAATAAACAGTACGCCTAACGCCATTCCCAAAGCCCAAACGACGGAGATGGCTGAATCTTCTCTGACGTGTTGTCGTGCCGACAGCCATTCGACGCCCAATGCAGAAGCGACGGCAAAGAATCCCGCCATGACAATCGGATTGCAGCCAAGCCAATACCCGAGCCCAAGCCCCCCGAACGAGGCATGGGTAATTCCTCCTGTGACGAACATCAGGCGGCGGGCAATCACATAGGTCCCCATCAATGCTGAAGCGATGCTGACGATTGCGAGTCCCATCAGCGCATTCCGGAAAAAAGCGTATTCGAAAATTTCCATGTCTATCTGATGTTGAGTCGGTCGCGTTCCTCTCTGACGAGCAACAGCAGTTCTTCTTTGACGATTTCCGGGAGGTTGATTTCCCTTAATTGCAATGAACGGGCCCAACCGGCAATGTCTTCCGGGAGAAGGGTCAGGAGTATGTCGCGAAACTCTTCAATCTGTTCGTCGGAGTATGCATCCGGCGCAATGCCACGATAGGCATCGAGTTCTTCGTCGTCATAGTAGACTATTTCGGAAGAAACAGCTTTCAGAAGCGAGTCCTTTTCACAGGTGATGTGCATTCCGCAGCATTCCTGTTGCGGTTCCGGCTGTTTGTCTTTAGATGGTGATTCTTCTTCTGAGTCCGTTGCGGCCGGGGAATGGCGGCGTTCTCCTATTTTGTGGAGAACAAAGAGGATAGCACCGAATGATGCGGTGATTAGCAGGATGATTAAAGCGGCTTTCATAATAAAATCTCCCATTGGAATCCGGCAAAGGCAAGATGCTGCCAAAAGTCGGGGTATGATTTGGTGACGACCGATGCGTCACGGATGATTAGGTTGTGGCGTACCATCGCAGCCGGGGCAAAGGCCATCGCCATACGGTGGTCGTCGAAAGTTTCGATAGCGGGGGTGTTGTCGGGCGTGGATTGCGAGCCG
>USOC01000287.1 GCA_900556245.1 uncultured Prevotellaceae bacterium | reverse complement strand
CGTTTCCTACACGATAACATTCAGGAACGCGTGTTATACCACAATACATCGGATTGAGCACGTTCATCGCCGAATCGTCTGTCCCGAACCAAAGAATCCCGCCTATGGGATCTGGAAGCCAGCTTCGCATCTGCGCGACAAATACAAATCCTGTTTGCTGGGTGGCGATAGGACGCTCGTGAAGATATTCTACGGAATCAACCTCCCACACAAGCGGTGCACAACGGTACGGCGATTCCCACGGTCCCGCTCCCGGCTCTTTAGTCATGTCAAGCGGAGTGCCTTCATAATGGTCTCGAAGCATGGCCCGCATATCCGACAGACTCAATTTCCGCTTAGGTTTCATGTATAAAGGCATTGGCTCGCCTTGAGCTTCCATGATAAACGGAAGATAACGGTCCATCCCTTCACAGAATCGATTGTAGAACGACCAGACACGGCCGTCACATCCGCGGTATGCCAGATAGTCGCTCGATGCATAGGCGTCACTGAAGCTGAACTCGCTGTCCTTTCCCTTGAAATAGCCCATTTTCCGGGCAAAAGAAACGACATCTTTCGAGTACATGCAGTTTTCCTTGTCTTCAAAAGGAATCCGATGAATGCGCGACTGGTTGGCATGAGCGGAAATACAGTCGTCTGGAATGCGGATTGCCGCCCAGACCGCACCTTTGTTGCCAACGCCTTTCGGTGCCATCTCCATGACCCACACTTCTTGCGGATCGGCTATCGAGAACGATTCGCCTCCGCTATAATAACCGTATTTCTCAACCAGACCGCTCATCACCCGGATGGCCTCTCGTGCGGTCTTGGCACGTTGGAGCGTAAGATAAATCAGCGATCCGTAGTCGATGATGCCCGTCGAGTCAAACAACTCCTTTTTGCAGTCCCACGTCGATTCCGAAATGGCGAGCTGGTGCTCGTTCATATTGCCGACGGTAGAATAAGTATGACGAACCTGCTCAATGGTACCCAAATGTTTCCGGGTATCCCATTCGTAGACTTCGACAGTTGCTCCCGCCGGATAATCGGCTGCTGGCTGACGATATAGTTCGCCATACAGCACATAGGCGTCGGCATTATACGTAATCATCGTTGAACCGTCGGTTGTCGCTTTTTTACCGGCCAAAAGACTGGTACACGCGTCTGCCGCCTGTTGCGTGGCTAACAGACCGGCAAGAATAAGTAGATATTTTTTCATTGCGAACAGATTTTTGCTCTTTAGTTTTCTGGGATGGCGACTGTCAGGACAAAGCCGTCAGACGACAACGAAATCATACGGTATCGCCGGCCATAGGCAGTACCGGTATATTCCTGGCGGGATGCTCCTTCTTTCAGTTCCCGCAAGTCGATAGACAAGTCGCTTCGAAAATCAACGCCACTTTCGGGGATGCATTTGAACAAGGCTTCCTTGGCGGTCCATGCCAGCGTGTTTTTCCATACAGAAAGACCGGTAAAACGCATTTCTTCATCCGACTGAAACCGCTCTCTGATACGCATCACCTGATCTCGCTCATGCTCGACATCGACTCCCACCGGTCCTTCAGGACGATAAGCCACTACGACAGCACCCCGACAGTGCGAAATACTGATATCTCCGGCTGGTGTTGTTCCGTCGCCTTGACGCAGATAGGGTTTCCCGCTTGCTTCATGTTCAAGCCTACAACCGTCACCGAACAATTCTTTGAGCAGCACCCCGGTCATAATAATTTCCGTACGGCGACTGGCCGACTTCACATCTTCCACCCGATGATGAAGACCGAAATTATTCGTATCCTCCAGATCCACAAGACCGGGCGTTTCTGTTTTGGCCAAATAAACGCCCTCTGTGATTGTCATTTTTTCTATTTCCATCTGCGTATTTCTGTTATGCCGGATTGCCCGGCGGGTTTTACTCGTCTGTTCCGGTCGCTTATCCTGGAGAATTGCCCACTATGCGCACCTTGACCTTGTCAATACGATGCCGGTCTATCGACACGACTAGGAAACGGCATCTCCCGTACTCAATGACCTCCTTCTCCTTCGGAAAATCATGCTTCACATTAAGCAGCAAGCCTGCAATCGTATCTGCATCTTCGTCAATGCCGGAAAATTCATCTTCGTCAATGCCGGTCACCCGATAGAAGTCGTTAAGCAGGGTTTTGCCTTCAAACAGGTAAGTGTCGTGAGAAAGACGAGTGTAATGCTTTTCGTCATCGTCATACTCGTCATTGATTTCTCCTACAATCTCTTCAAGCACATCCTCAAGCGTCACAAGCCCCTGAGTGCCCCCATACTCATCCACGACAATGGCCATATGCATCTTTTTCTTTTGGAAATCTTCCAGGATGTCATCAATCATACGGCTCTCCGGAACGAAAAAAGGCTCTCTAAGCAATGTTTGCCAACGAAACGAATCGTCTTTTCTCCCGATATGAGGCAAAAGGTCCTTCGCATAGACTATCCCCCGGATATTGTCCTGATTCTCCTCGT
>USOC01000286.1 GCA_900556245.1 uncultured Prevotellaceae bacterium | reverse complement strand
GGAGAGCAGAACCGCAGCGGCTCGTTTATGGTCAGCGAGACACCGAGCGTAGCGTTCCGTAATGACCTGGTCGATGTGGAGTTGCGTCCGTATTATAACTTCCAGCAGACCCGCAATTCGATTCAGGCCAACAACCGCGATGTGCATTCTTACGGGGCGACTTTCAATGCCAACTACTTTGCGCCGTTCGGGTTGTCGATTGGCAGCGATTTGACTTATGGGTCGACAAGCGGCTATTCGGCAGGCTACGACAACGAGCAGTGGTTGTGGAACGCTTCCATTTCCTATTCCTTCCTCAAAAGCCGTCAGGCTACGGTGACACTTCGTGCCTACGACCTGCTGCAGCAGAAGCAGAACATTTCCCGTTCGGTGACTGCCAATTATATTGAGGACAGGGAGTTTAACGACATCACGCGTTACTTTATGCTGTCGTTTTCCTATCAGTTCAAACTATTCGGTAAAGGGACAACGGACAAGGACATCAATTATGACGGTTTCGGTCCCGGCCGTTATCGGAGAATGGGACCTCCGCCGGGAGGAGGCCGTCGTCCGTTCTAAGTGCGGAAAGTGAGCAGTTTGTTCATTAGAAAGTTTACTGCTCCAAATGGGAACAGACCGATGAACTGTGCCAGCGGTTCGTTGGTGCCGATTCCTTCGACCAGCGCATAGACAACAGAGGCTTGAACGAAATAAGCGCATCCGTAGGCAGTGAGAAACAGCACAATCTGCCTGCGGATTTTTTTGCTCGTGGATTGGAACACCCAAGTGCGGTTCCAATAGAAATTGTTGACGAAAGCCAACAGATAGGCGCAGACATTTGCAATCATATAATGCAATGCCAGTTTTTCGCCTAAAAGCCATGCCGTAGCCATGATGATGAGGAAGTTGGCAAAGCCGACGATTGCAAATTTGAGGATTTCACCGTTGGTCCGTTTCATGAAAGACTGTGTTTTAGCGGTTGGTAAAAGCGATGTCCTTGTTGAATTTTCTGAGCTGCAGCATGAGCATGACAATCGCAATGGCTGTGGCGAGCAGGTCGGAAACCGGCATGCTGAACCATACGCCGTCGACTTCGAACGCCAAGGGCAGGAGCGCCAGTCCGGGGAGCAGGAACACCAATTGGCGCGAAAGCGACAGGAAGATGGCGATAGCCGCTTTTCCGATTGATTGGAAAAATTGGCAGATGATGATTTGCGAGCCGACAAACGGAAATGCGAGCATGCTGACTTTCAGTGCGAAGACAGAGCGTTCGATGAGCAGTGCGTCGTCGGTAAACGATTTGACTACGGCTTCCGGGAAAACGAAAGCTGCCAGAAAACCGAATGTAGTGGCGCAACAGCCTGCGAATATGCCCATTTTGAGCGATTTCCGGACCCGGTCGATACGGCCGCAACCGAAATTGTAGCCTACAATCGGCTGCATGCCTTGTGCAAGGCCCATCACGACCATGACAAACAGCATCTGCACGCGGTTGATGATGCCGAAAGCACCGATTGAATAGTCGTCGCCGTATGTGAGCAGCTGATGGTTGATGAAGATGACTACAAAACAGGCGCAGACGTTCATGATGAAGGGCGACATGCCTATGCTGAAGATGTTTTTGACGATACGTGTGTGGAGGCGGAAACTGCCGCGGCGAAAGCGGATATAGGTCTTGCTGTCTACGAAGTGCTGGAGTACCCAAAGCATGGCGATAAACTGCGAGACGATGGTGGCGAATGCCGCTCCGCGGATTCCCCAATCAAAGGAGAAGATGAATGATATTGTTCAGGCCAATCATGGTATAAGTGACGGGGGTACCCAGTAATATCACCTGCATGAAGTCGCGGGCATAGGGCAGGGTCCCGTCGCTGGCGCCGAAAAACCGCAGAATCTCGTCGAGGTAAATCAGCGAAATGCCTCCGAAGACGGCGGCGTTGACAAGGCAGAGAATCGTTACGTTTCCGAGAATGGCTTCCGTGCCTTTTTTGTCGCGTTGCCCAAGCTTGATGGAAGAAATGGTAGCACCGCCTACTCCGACTAGCGTACAGAAGGCGATGAGCAGGTTCATCAGCGGGAAGGTGATGGCCAGTCCGGAAATGGCCATTGCTCCGACTCCGTGTCCGATAAAGATGCTGTCGATGATGTTGTAGAGCGAGGTCAGCGTCATTGCGATAATCGACGGCAACGAATATTCTATCAGCAGCTTCCGGATGGGGGATTCTCCTAAAATATGCGGATCGTTCTTGTCCATAAATCTTTGTTTCCTAAATCAATTCCGGCACAAAATTACATAAAAATACCGAAATAGCACCGGTTTACCTGACGATTTTGTCTGACTTGGCAGTTGTGAAAACTGCCTTCTCTCAGCTTATAACCCCCACGGCGCAAGCGCCACACCCCCCCCCCAATAAATGAGCCACACAGGGGGAGAAAAAAAGATGAAGCTTTTTAGTTGCTGGGTCCCATAAGCGTTTAAAGTCTTAAATCAATAAAAAAAA
>USOC01000285.1 GCA_900556245.1 uncultured Prevotellaceae bacterium | reverse complement strand
ATACAGCGCTGCAGGACCCAGACCTACATGAAAGGGTGGATTCGTTCGGCTGGAATCACCAAGAAGATCACATTCCACTCCTATCGTAGAACATTCGCTACGCTGCAAGCGGCTGCCGGAACGGACATCCGTACCATACAAAGCATGATGGCTCACAAGAGTATAACCACAACCCAAAGGTACATGAAAGTAGTGGACAGCAACAAGCGTGAAGCCAACAAGAAAATCACCCTGACACGGAAAGACTGACAGGCATTTTGTCCACCTGTTTTAGCGGATATAGTTTGATTTTGAGCGAAAAACCGGACTATATCCGTAATTTTTGTATAAAATCGGACGATTATAACTCATTATTTATCAGTATCTGGAATAACGCACATAACTTTGGCGTACAGTAATTCCAAATAGTGATAGAAGATGACAAATACAGAACAAATCCGAACTAAGAAAATAAGTTTTATCCTTGCGCTATCCGTTATCATTTTTGCGGCCATAGCCACTTATTTTACTCTTTGCCATGACATCGACATCATGCGCATAACAACACATGTAATTCTAGGACTGGCGATGTCCATCATATTATGTGGAGTCCTGCAGAAATTTTTCTATAATTGGCTGACGAAAAATCCCATCCACTTCTCTTTTGGTGAACAATCCTCCCCTGTTATAGAATCAGAGAGCACCACTGAGCCTGTTTGTATTGCCGAAACACCGCCTACCGAACAACTGGCGGATTCTTCTGAACAGGAGTATGCTCCAACTCTACAGCCAAATCAAGATCATGTCGTCCCCGATTGTTCCAATGAATCTCATTTGGAAAAGTATGATTCCATTCTGGAAGAACTCAAAGAGAAAGAATTGAAAAGGCAAGTAAAAGTTATGGATGCTATTCGGGAATATGTAACCATCAAGACTGCCCCCTATCTCTCCAAAGAGGCTATTGCGACTCTCATTTCCAACATTGAGTACATGGCTTGTGATCAGCCGGAACTCTATAAACCAATTCGTTCCAATATTGACAATCCGCTACGTTCACCGGGACTTCGTCATCTGGCGTGGAATGTAGGTGAACGATTGAGAGTACCATTGGCGAAAAGAGCCGTCTTTATCAAAGCATCATTTCCATACGAACTTGAAAACGCGAGTCATGAATATCTCAGACTTAATTTGCGGGATCAGGTAGTAAGTCAGATTCCAATTGATGTACCTAAAAAGGGAGACTATCGCTTCCATTTGGAAACAGATAACGATGAGTCGTAATAAAAAACGTATGCAGATGAAATAATTAATCCGGTCTGTATTGTTCTGCAAAGCTTCATTGGGTTGGTTCGCAGCATGTTAAACGATTAAAAAGTTATAATATGAAAACAGACCAACTTACATTCAATGACTTGCCTGCAGTAGTCGGCGAACTTTGCGACCGGATAGCAAGCATGGAAAATCTGCTGACGGAAAAACTGTCCAAGCAGCATGAAGTAAAAGAAAACACGCACGTCCCCATGACCGTGCAGGAAGCTTGCGCCTATCTCAAAATGCCGTTATCGACCTTTTATTACAAGGTCAAAAAAGATGATATTCCAGTCATCAAGCAAGGGAAACATCTATACATCTACCGGGATGAACTGGACAAATGGCTAGAATCCTCCCGAAAGAATCCGGCTCCGCAAACTTTCGAGGAAGAGAACGAAGCCATGCTCGCTTCCCATCGCCGTAAACCTAACCTTAAAAACTGGTAATGATGGAGAAGACGGACGAAACGATACCTTCACGTGAGGAACTGGCAGTTTTTATAGAGGAAGCAGCCGTGAGCGTCACGAATAACTATGAAGAGGCACCGGCGGTGTTGATGGTGGATGATGCTGTTATAGGCACATTGGGGAATTTCAGCGCTTCCATCGGGAAAGCCAAAAGCAAGAAGACTTTCAACGTTTCGGCCATTGCCGCATCAGCATTGAGTGGCCGCACTGTTCTTCGTTACCGTTCCATGTTCCCCGAGAACAAGAGGAAGATTCTGTATATCGACACGGAGCAGGGACGCCATCATTGTCAACAGGTACTGAAGCGCATCCTGCGTTTGGCGGAAATGCCGGATGACAAGGTGCCGGAAAATATGATTATGTTGTCTCTGCGCAAGTTTGCACCAAGAGTGCGCCTGTTGATAGTCGAAGAAGCTATCGGCACCACACCTGATTTGGGTCTGGTCATTATAGATGGCATCCGTGATTTCCTTTACGACATCAATTCATCCAGTGAATCTACCGAAGTTATCTCGAAATTCATGCAGTGGACGGACGACAAACAAATCCATATCCATACTGTCCTGCATCAGAACAAGAATGATGAGCATGCGCGTGGTCACATCGGCACGGAACTCAACAACAAGGCGGAAACCATACTGCAGGTAGAAGTGGACAAAGAGGACAAAGCCATAAGCGTGGTCGAAGCCGTGCACATCCGGGACCGGGACTTTGAACCTTTCGCTTTCCGCATA
>USOC01000284.1 GCA_900556245.1 uncultured Prevotellaceae bacterium | reverse complement strand
GAATCCGCCAGTACCGTCACCGGATTTTTGCTCAACGTCGCCGCCTACAATCTGTGGGGGTTGGACGGACTGGGCGTCTCCTATGCCGTCTGGTATGCTTGCTACTCGCTTATCATCGGCGCAGTCTATCTGCGACGCTACCACCTGTCAATTGCCCGTGCAGCCAATTTCGGGTCTTTCGCGGCATACCTCTTTATCACGCTGTTGCTGACCATGCTCTTTGCAGGCTGGAATATCGCCGTATATATTGCCTCTGCAATCGCAACTGTTGGATGCATCCTCACCATCCGGCGCATGACTCGACGATAATCAATTGCAGGGAATTTCTCTAAAAGGCATAAAAAGTCAGGGGCATCGATAATTTTGTCGATACCCCTGACTTTTTATCATCAAAACTTTGGGCAATTAATTGGAATAATCAAAATAGTAATCATCAGAACGCGCCAAATCCTCTTCCGTGTCGACATCATAGAGCAACACATAGAATTTCAGATGGCTCGTTCCGGAACCTGACGCGATATGAAACTCATCATAAGGTATGAACATCTGAAAATCGTTGAAACGCGTACTTTCATATTTTGGCACAAAATCGTAGCCCATCACCACCTGTCCGTCTGGGGTCGTGAAGTCATCGTCGGTGCTTTCCAGACGACTTCCGTCGGAATACGAGAAATAGGCCGCCGCCTTGCCGGTGCGCCCAAGCATTCCGTCTACAGTGAACTCTACATGGACTATCATTCCTTTACGTCCGTCCTGCCACTGGTCATAGTCTACCCACACCTTCACCACCTCACCGGTTCGCACTGCCGAAGGCGATGCAGTCCGGCCTGTTCCCGACAGCTGGTTGACGTCAATACGAAATTCCTTATCGCCGGCGAGCACTTTGAAATAATCATCGCGTTCTTCTGTTGTAGGGTTAGCCTCGCAACGCAAGGTAAAACTTCCGCTGGTTTGCGAAACCACTTCACACCACGACGGCACACCCCATAGACGCCAGTCGCCATCTGTCCGGACTGAAAAGACGACAGACTCCGGAGTCGGATCAAAGACGACAAAGTTGTCAATACCGTCTCCCTCTGTCAAAGAGACATTGAGATACGTCGCATTGCCGGTAGACGATGATCCCGAACCAAGATAGAACGAGCCGTTATAATAACGCTTACCATTGCTCCACACCTCAAAGCGATAGCTTCCCGGCGTGAACGAACCGCCGCCGGCACTTCCCCATCCGGCGACATTCTGACTCCATAACCCTTCCTCCAACTCGATGGAAAAAGAATTGGTATATCCTGACGGTGACGACGATGCCGACATCATTGTCCCGTCCGGACGAATAATCTTATAATAGAATGTCCGGTTACGGGTCGGCCCGGAGTAAGTATAAGTGATTCTGGGCATCAGATAAAGCACTTCTGAAGCGTTGAGCGGGTTTCCGTCCGCTGACGCGGACGTGTACGCGAAGGTGGAGGGTGAGGTGCCGACTGTGATTGAAGCATGCGGTCACAGTCACGAATCCATTGCGAAAGACTGTTGTTAGATGGTTTGTCCGGACACGCCTGCGCAGCCATAAAACGCTTCTTGGCGGCGGCATACTTTCCGAGTTTATAAAGATTTTCCGCTTGTCTGTAATTTTTTTCATAGCACTGCGCCGACACAGTTGCAGAAGCGACGGCAACACAGATAGCGACAACCGCAAATGTCCAAATTCTGATTCGTTTCCTCATTTCAATATTCATTTAAAGATGTCCAAAAGGTCGTAAAACGTTGTAAACAAAGGTAAATATTTATTCTGCTTCAATCAAGGTTTCTCGCATTTTTTTTATATTTTTGTAATTCCTAAAATTCAAGCAGATATGGAGAAAAAGCCTCTATTAGGAATGTCGCCCGACGAATTGACGGCACTGGTTGCAGAAATGGGCATGCCTCGCTTCACCGCCAAGCAGATAGCCCAATGGCTCTACGAAAAAAGAGCCACGACTATCGACGAAATGACCAATCTGTCGAAAGTCAACCGCCAACGACTTTCCGAAGCCTATTGTGTAGGACGCTACGCCCCGGCCGGCGAAGCGCGAAGCATCGACGGCACGGTAAAATATCTGTTTCGCGTGACTGACGGGCAGATGATAGAAAGCGTCTATATTCCGGAAAACGACCGCGCAACGCTATGCGTCTCTTCACAAGCCGGCTGTAAAATGAACTGCCGTTTCTGCATGACCGGCAAACAAGGCTTTCACGGAAGTCTGACCGCCGCTGAAATCCTCAACCAGATTTTCAGCATTCCCGAATCGGAAAAACTCACCAACATTGTATTTATGGGGATGGGCGAACCGATGGACAACTATGGAGAAGTAATGCGCGCCATTGCGGTGCTCACCGGGAAATGGGGACTGGCGTGGAGCCCGAAACGCGTGACCGTATCGACCATTGGAAAAATGGCTGAACTGCGCCGCCTTTGCGAAGAGAGCGACGTGCACATCGCCATCAGCGTCCA
>USOC01000283.1 GCA_900556245.1 uncultured Prevotellaceae bacterium | reverse complement strand
GATTCCGGCCGGAGATTCACGTTTCTTAACGTCAGTCTTCAAAATTTGCGGCAAGGCCTCCTTGCGAAGTTTCTTTATAGAGGCTCGGGAGATCGTGGCCGGTACGTTTCATGACTTCCACCACTTGGTCGAAGCTGACGCGGTGGTGTCCGTCTGTGAAATTCGCATAAGAGTTGGCGTCAAATGCTCTGGCGGCAGCGAATGCGTTCCGTTCGATGCAGGGAATCTGCACCAGTCCGCAGACAGGGTCGCAGGTCAGTCCAAGGTGGTGCTCGAGGCCCAGTTCTGCAGCATATTCGTGTTGGGAGGCAGTGCCGCCAAAAAGTTGGCAGGACGCTGCTGCGGCCATAGCGCAAGCGACACCGACTTCTCCTTGGCATCCTACTTCAGCTCCCGATACCGAAGCGTTTGTGCGGACGACGTTGCCGAACAGTCCGGCGGTGGCAAGAGCGCGGATGATTCGTTCGTCCGTGACGTTGTGAGCTGTTTTCAGGTGATAAAGGACAGCAGGGAGAACACCGCAAGAACCACAGGTCGGTGCGGTCACGATTTTGCCGCCACAGGCGTTTTCTTCGGCTACAGCCAAGGCGTATGCGTAGATTAATCCCCGGCTTTTCATGCTCCCCGACATACCACCAGAGCGGACATAGTATGTGAGCGCTTTGCGGTTCAGGCCTAACCCTCCCGGCATTACGCCTTCAGCGTCGAGCCCCCTGCGGACGGCTTCCTGCATTACGCTCCAGACTTCCTTCAAATAGTTCCAGATGGAATTTCCTTCACATTGTCCGACGTATTCCCAAAATGAGTAACCGGTTTGGTTGCACCAATCGAGGATGTCGGCAATGAGGGATTTGTCGTAGACTTCCTGTGCTTTTTGTTCGTTGAATTCTTCATTTGCCAGCGTACCGCCACCGATGCTGTATACTTTCCATGAGTCGAGGATGTTGCCGTTTGAACCGAAGACTTCAAATTTCATGCCGTTGGGGTGGAATGGCAGGAAAATATCCGGTTTCCAGCAGATTTCGACCGGGGCTACCTTTTCTAAGGAGCTGACTATGGCCCGGTCAGTCAAGTGCCCCTTCCCGGTAGCGGCAAGACTCCCGTAGAGGGTTACCTTGAATTTGGTGGCCAACGCGTTGTTGAATCGGGCAAGAAAGCGTTCAGCGGCTCTCATTGGTCCCATAGTGTGGCTACTCGACGGACCGTGTCCGATTCTGTATATTTGTCTGATAGATTCCATAGTTTTTTGTTTTTCCAGCGATCTTTTGAGCACAGGGGGCATCCATGAGTCAATCTTATGTGCAAAATTACGGATAATCTCGCAGATTCTATGTAAATTTGCAAGGAAATTGATTATGGGACGGATTCTTGCATTAGATTACGGGCGAAAGCGTACGGGCATTGCGGTGACTGACACTTTGCGAATTGTGGCGAACGGGCTGACTACCGTTGCGTCGCACGAGCTGATGGACTTTCTTCAGAGGTATGTGGCCAGTGAACCTGTCGATAAGATTGTGATTGGCTTGCCCAATCAGATGAACAATGAGATGTCAGAAAGTATGAAATACTTCGAGCCATTCTTGAATCGTTTGCGGAAAGTGATGCCGGAAATGCCGGTTGAAATGTTTGATGAAGAAGTCGGATCGACGTGACAAGGCGATTGTCGATGAGATTTCCGCGACTATTATTTTGAATAATTATTTGGACAGTATACAAGGAAGATTATGATATTACCAATTTATTTATACGGTCAGCCTGTATTGCGAAAAGAGGCTGAAGAAGTGGCGCCTGACTATCCGGACTTGAAGAAGTTGGTCGCAGATATGTATGAAACGATGCATGAATCGGATGGTTGTGGACTGGCTGCTCCCCAGGTGGGGCTTTCGATTCGGCTTGTTGTCATTGATGCGGATGTGTTGAAGGATACGTATCCGGAACTTGAAGGGGTGCGTCTGACGCTTGTCAATCCGGAACTTGATGTTTTGGAGGACGGGCCGAAGGTGACCCGTTCGGAAGGGTGTTTGAGTCTGCCGGGTTTGGGAGAGCCTGTTTCCCGCTATGAGAAAGTGCGCCTGAATTGGCTTGATGAGGATTTAGAAGAGCATGAAGAATTGTTTGAGGGCTTTCTGGCTCGCATTATTCAGCATGAGTGTGACCATTTGGAGGGAATGCTCTATATTGATCATATATCACCGATTCGCAAGCAGCTTATAAAGACAAAGCTCAACAACATCGTCCGTGGCAAAGTGCGCTGTGACTATCGGGTGAAAGAGAACAAGAAACACTAAACAACATAACATACATCAACCAACAATCAGAAAAGTATGGCTGACGATAAGAAAGTGATATTTTCGATGGTGGGGGTAAGCAAAATATACCCGCCACAAAAACAGGTGCTTAAGAATATTTATTTGTCGTTTTTCTATGGGGCGAAAATCGGTATCATCGGTTTGAATGGTGCCGGAAAGACAACGTTATTCAAATTGATTATGGGTCTTGAGAAGGCAGACAAG
>USOC01000282.1 GCA_900556245.1 uncultured Prevotellaceae bacterium | reverse complement strand
GGTTGCCTCTATGGACGTTTCTGAAACGATTCTCGACGAGCAATTGGTTATTCTGCAAAAGGCCTACGACGAATTGCTCGCCGCTAAAGAGGCTTCTGCTCCCTACAATGCGCTAAACGAGTTCAGCCAAACACCGTCCCTGCCAAAACGCGAACTGACTTCAGGAAATAAAGTCGGGCAATGGACTGCCGCCTCGTCCGAAGCCTACAATAAAGCATATGCCCGCGCTGCATACCTGCTGCAAAGCAAAAAGGGAAATGCCGAAGACTACACCAAGGCGCTCGCCGACTGGAAGAAGGCATACGAAGCACTCGCCATCAACCTCCCGGCAGCTGAAAAGCTCTACTCCGTGAGAATGGCTGACGCGGAAAAAACGGTTCTTCTTTGCACAGACGCCGACAACATCCTCCGCACAGGCGCAGACAGGGATGTCGCTGAAAGTACATCCGTTTGGCAATTTGTAGAAACATCGGATGGAACGCTTAATTTGAAGAATCTCCATACAGCATCCTTCGTGGCCGGCATGGCAGAGGGAAACAGGCTGGAAACGGTTCCTGCCAATGGAATTCACCTGAAGCCCTTGTCCGACGACGGCAAAGTCGCTATCATGACTGCCGGCCATACGGATGAAGGCACTGGGGAGACGGCTTGGTACATCGAAGAAGTGACCGACCCGACATCCGTCGGACACAGACTGACAATCGACAGCAACGGATACGCCGGAATATACCTCGAATTTCCGGCACAACTGCCTCACAACGTGGAAGCGTACACCGTCACTGATGCTGCGGCGGACAATGTCATCCTAACACTGTTGACCGACAATATCATTCCCGCCAAAACCGCGGTCATTCTGAAAGCGCCGGCCGGTTCATACCGACTCCTCTACACTGAAGACTCTGCATTCGACGCCCCAACCAATCTGCTGCGTGGCACGTCGTTCACATACCTGCACGAAGGAGAGCCCGACACGTCCTACTATTTCTTTGAGGCCGCAAACGGAGAAGAGAGCTTCAATAAAGGATGGCTGGAATACAGTGCAGACGGGTCGATAGCCGAAGGCAACAATGCAACAGACTTGGGTGGATATATCAAGTTGGCTGCCAACAGTGTCTACCTTGCCGCCCCGGCCAACTCACTGCCGGAAACCCTGACCGTCACATTCGACAACCAGACCTCCGGTATCGACGATGATATTGCCGACGAAAAGCCGCAGACTATCTATGATCTTTGGGGACGCCGAATCGACAAAATCCGCCACTCCGGACTTTACATTGTAAACGGCGAAAAAATATTCATCAAAATGGAATAGCCAAAAATCCCGGAATCTCAAACTCATTTTTGCGACACCGGAATATAAAGTCAAAACGCGAGACAATGCCACTCCGGCGCTGTCTCGAGTTTTTTCCTGTTTACGCTCAGCCATATTTTTGAGTCGGCAACTTGCAAATGTTCCCAGCCTACTCGTTTAATTGGAAACTCTCGATATAAAACAGCTGGAGACAGAATCTCCTCCCATAGAAAAAAATAAATCCGACTAATCTCTCGATCCGTCGGATTCCTTAACCTATGATTCACTTATTTGTTGTTGTTGCTTTTCTTTATAACAATAACGTAACCGTTTTGTTTATATTGTATCAGTATTGCTGTTTTTTTATCTTATCAGATGGTATTCGACAAACGCCTCCATCGCCTCATAAGAAGCCAACCCCAAGCTACTGTATAATTGGGCGGTAGCTCGGTTACGATCTTCCGCACGCTGCCAGAACAGACGGTCGTCATCGCCAAGGAACGGTGCATTTTCCATCTGCGACTGATGCTTGAGAATCGTATTGCGCTTGAATCTTAATTCTTCCGGACTGATTGGAACAGCCATTTCAATATGGTCAATTTCCCATTCTGCCCATGCGCCTCGATACATCCATACCCGACAGTCTTTCATCCAGTCTTCATCGAGAAGTTCGTCGATGGCTGCCAAAACGGCATCCGTACAGACGCGGTGAGTCCCATGAGGGTCAGCCAAATCGCCTGCCACGAAAATTTGCTGTGGCTTTACCTTAGAAATCAATTCTTTGACGATGTTTACGTCTTTTTCCGTCAGATCGCCTTTCTTGATAGCGCCGGTTTCATAGAATGGCAAGTCAAGATGATGCACATTCTCCGGCTTGACTCCTACCCAGTTACAGGCTGTTTTAGCCTCCGCTCTGCGGATACGGCCTTTCAGGAAGCGGATGTCTGCTGAATCCATATCCCCCTGACACTTCTTTGAAAGGAATTCTTTGATTTCCGCCGACTTGCGCTGGTATGTTTCAGTGTCCAGTCCGAATTCCGGAGCAATCTGATCCATCACAAGAATATAGCGGAACATATCCTCATCGCCTACCGCGATATTGCCGGATGTTTCATAAGCCACATGAACGTCATGACCTTGGTCTACCAGACGTTTCAAGGTGCCACCCATGGAAATCACATCATCGTCCGGGTGCGGACTGAACACAATCACACGCTTGGGAAATGGTGTTGC
>USOC01000281.1 GCA_900556245.1 uncultured Prevotellaceae bacterium | reverse complement strand
ACTTGTTTTGGGCATTCATCTACAACATCATCGGAATTCCGATTGCCGCCGGTATTTTCGGCGTGACTCTCGACCCGATGTGGGCAAGCGCGGCTATGGCAGTCAGCTCGGTGACAGTTGTTCTCAACAGTTTGCGTCTTAATTTTGTTAAAATATAAAATCTTAAAATTACGATTATCATAATGGAAGAAAGAAAATTCAAGACTTCTGCCAAATGTGCCGGATGCGTAGCGGCAATCGCCAAAAAACTAGATACAGTACTGACCCGCGACCAATGGTCGATCGACCTTACAAGCCCCAACCGTACGCTGACAGTTTGCTCCGACATCGATGACAGACAAATCACCGGCCTCGTGAAAGAAGCGGGCTTCAACATCGACAAACTATAATAACCCATTAATCAATATGAATATGAAGAAAATATTTTTATCGTTGGCCTGTGCCATTTTTGCAGGGCTCTCACTCACAGCCTGCTCTGGTGCGGCCGGTAAGCAGGCTGCCGATTCGACGACAGACACCGCCCTCCGACAAGAGGCAGCAGCAACAAAGACGGATGCCCAGTCAGGAGCAACGCCCCATGCCGGAAAAGTTTCGCCTCTGACTATGGAGGATTTCTCTAAATATGTGATGAATCTCAGCGGCGACCAGCCGACATACGTCGGCAAGCGTCCGGCTGTAATCGATTTCTATGCAACTTGGTGCGGACCTTGCAAAAGGATGGCTCCCATTTTGGAAGAATTGGCAGCCGAATATGCCGGCAAAATCGACTTCTATCAGATTGATGTCGACAAGGAGACTGAATTGGCAGCTATGTTCGGCATTCAAGCGATGCCTACGTTTGCCTTCTTATCTGCCGACGGACAGATTTCCCAATCTGTCGGAATGATGCCGAAAGAAGATTTCAAGAAAGCCATCGAAGAGAACTGTCTGAAAAAATAATGGAAATAGCCGTCATTATCTTGCTGATTCTGCTGAACGGTGTCTTTGCAATGTCGGAGATTGCCGTCATTTCCGCTAAAAAAAACCGCTTGAAAACGGAAGCGAAAAGCGGAAGCAAATCGGCCCGTACGGCACTGAAACTTGCAGAAGACCCCGATCGGTTTCTGTCGACCATACAGATTGGCATCACACTGATCGGGATTCTCACTGGTATCTATTCGGGCGCTCGCCTCAGCGATGATTTTGCAGACATGCTGGTTCATGCCTTTGCCATTCCTGTCGATTTTGCCGACGAATTGGCTCAATTGCTGATTGTCGCGACAGTCACCTATCTGACCCTGATTTTCGGAGAACTTCTCCCCAAACGCATCGGACTGGGCGCTGCTGAAAGGGTGGCGAAGACCATAGCGGTGCCGATGCGTATGCTCTCGGTAGTCGCATCTCCTTTTGTCTGGATTCTGGCAAAGTCCACATCTGTGATTTTCCGAATGTGCGGAATCCGGGAAAGCGGAGAAAAGGTAACGGAGCAGGACATCCGTATGATGGTGGAAGAAGGAGCAAAAGGCGGAGAAGTTCACCCGATGGAGCAAGACATCGTAGAACGGACTTTCTTGATTGGAGACCTGAAGGTAGAGACCTTGATGACACGCTGCTCAGAAATTGTTGCGTTCGACGCGGCATCGCAACGCGACGAAATCAGGAAGACAGTCGCTGAAACGGGCTTTCAAGCATATCCGGTTATAGAACAGTCTCTTGACAACATAGTCGGGATAGTTCGGCTCAAAGATATCGTAACATCGCTCGACAAACCGGACTTTTCCCTGCAATCCATCTGTCGCCAACCGACAGCTCTCTACGAAAATATGCCGGTCTACAGCGCCTTCTCAAAGATGCAGGCAGAACGATGCAACGTAGCGCTGGTCTTTGATGAGTTCGGAAGCTGCTCAGGCATCTTGTCTATGAAAGACATTTTCGCCGCACTTTCAGGCTTGGACGAAAATTCTCCGGCGGATGCAATGATTTCGTCTTCTTCCGACCCGAAAATGCCTTGGCTCGTCGTTGGAAACTGCCCGATATTTGAGTTTCTGCGCCACTTCCGGATAGACACCGCCAAAGAAAATCTGACTGATTATTCTACCGTTGCCGGACTCTTGCTGGGTATTTTCGGCAGAATACTGGCAGAAGGCGACTCAATCGAGTGGAAGCAATTCCTTTTCAGCATCAAGCGGATGGACGGTGCCAGAATTGCACAGATTGCAGTGGCTCGCAGACAAAACCCGGAGGAGGCGACATGGGAATAACCGAATTGTTGGAATGGGCATTGGCCAACCTGAATTGTTGGGTCGTATTCCTGTTGATGGTGATGGAAAACTCGGTCGTACCATTACCGGCGGAACTGATTGTCACCCCCGCTGCCTACAAGGCTGCCAACGGCGAATTAAGCCTGCTCTGGCTCATCCTGCTGTCGACCCTCGGCTCAACAATCGGTGCAATCATCAACTACTACCTTTCCCTGCGCCTCGGCCGACCGCTCATCTACCGATTTGCCGACTCTCGTTGGGGACGGTTCTTTTTCCTTAGCAGCAAAA
>USOC01000280.1 GCA_900556245.1 uncultured Prevotellaceae bacterium | reverse complement strand
AGAGGTCCTTTGACTGACGCATTCACGTCAATGAAACCTTTTCCGTACAGTTCGACCCGACCGGATTTCTTGCCACTGACAACCTGCACATTCTTCCCTTTGACTTGAAGATCCGAATAAATTCTGTCGAACGGCAAAATCCGCACTGTTCCATCGACTGTCAGCGGTTTCCCGTTAGCTCCCGACAATCGATACTTGTCAAAGCGCACAATCCCCTCTTCTACCGGAATACGCCGGTTGTCAAACGCCAGCACCGAGCCGAATGCCGGCATCTTGATACTGGCCGAATCGAATTGCACGAATCCGCTAAGCGAAGGCTGTTCGTTCGATCCTCCAAGTGCCATTTCTCCGTTAAGCCTCCCGGACAGTTGCCCGGCTGCATCAGGAAGAAAGGCATTGATCACTTGAAGCGGCAACCTCTCAATCTTCAGTGTCATATTATTTTGAGCTTCAGGCACAGTGTCCGGTCGATGGTAACCTTTCATCGTCACATAACGTTGCCCGTCGAGGTCCATACCTGCGTAGGCATAGAGTTGCTCCTGCCCTGCCATGGCTACTTTAGCATTCAGATGGACGTTGCCTACCGGCTTTTTACCATAACGTAACCGCTCGACTGAAATGTCGCTGTTGCCCCACACAAACCGCTCATTGCGGTTGACTTGCACCTGTGCCGACAACACACCTTCCAATGGAGGAGCGAAAGGCGACATGACGAGCCAGTCTTTCAGATCAATGCCCGACAAGTCCAAATTCAGTCCATTGTGGAATTGCCCGTCCTTTTTCGTATAAAGGTCAATATGGCTTTTTTCTCCGCTGCTTATCGAGATATCCGCCTTCATCTTTCCGGTTGCCAAGTCAAACGATACGAAATTATTCGCGTTCATCGTCCAATCGCGGAAAGCAATGATGGGCTCTTGAGGAAACAAAACAAACGTGGCAATCGAATCTGCTACCGACGCATGCACGCCAAACGAGAATCCTGTCGTATCGAAACGATCCACCTGTGTCAGATATGCAGTCAAACTGTTACCTCCGACCACCCCCTGCACGCTGGCAGACTTCAGATATTCCGCATTCTTAAGCGTATTCTCCACGCCAAGACGATAATGAAACAAATCGTCAACCGTCGCTCCACCGAATGAAATCTCATCGAAAACGACTCCTCCGGCCACCAGTGATCCTACCGAAGCATGCAGACGAAGCGTCGAATCGCTTGCAACAGTCAGACGCATCCGTTTGTAAGGAGTGCCGGTTCCGGCTAAATATGTCTGTACTATATTTTTATCGCCCGACTGCATATCGACATCAAAGCGAGGCAATACCGCAATGACCTTTTTGAAGTCAATGCTCTGACGAGTCATAACCGAATCCATCTCTCCCATCAGGTGTGTCACAGAATCCGCCACCGCCATCACGCCGGCCGACGCCTTTGCCTTCAACAGCAAATCGTTATTGCGCAACCGCAAATGAGTCCGAACGGTGTCGGAATAAAAGCCCAAGTCAATACTGTCCGTTCGGAACGTATTGCCCGGCAAGAGAACAAACAATTTCGACAGGCGGACACTTGCCGCATAGGTTTCATTTTTCGTGTCTGCATATAACTTGCCGCGGATATCCATACCGCCTGACAAACGCTCGTCCGTCAGGCGCATATCCTGCAAGTCGATATTACCGATGCTCCCGCCTATTTCCATCCGATATTTGTCTGGCTCAATCCGTCCTTTGAACGCAAGATCCACCTGAGCCATTTCGTTACCCGAAACCAAAGACAATTCATAATCCCCCCTGTCGATATGACCGTCGAGATGCACATCTCGATATTCCACCTCCTCATAGACAGCAGTCCGCACATCCGCTTCCAAATTGGCACGCATTTTATAGGGATCATAACCCTTTCCTTCCGCTACTATCTGCCCGTCAACGATACCCATCGGACCGGCCGGAAGCACGGTTCTTACATCGAAATCCGTCAGATTGACAATTCCTCGATAACCCTTTGCCCCAATGCTCCAATCCCCATCCATAAGCAATTTCCCGTTTTTAGTAACGGCGTTCATCGTAGCAGAAAGCGTTTGTCGCCTATAGTCGGCTATTCCGGCAATGCGCAATTGCGGGATGTCGACATCCTGCAATGCAAGAGCCTTTTTCAGATATTCACCTCCAAAAAGCGAGCCATCGAGACGCAAACGTCCGGAAGCCTTTCCCAAGTCAAAAATATTTTTAAAGCTTCCTTTTATTCCGGCTTTCATCACATGGGGGACGGACATATCGAAATGGTCCAGCGACAGTTGTCCGGGTGTACCCTTCAATTCCACTTCCAATGTGGCGGACCGACTGCCCAAATCTCCCCAAAGGGAGCTCAGAAATGGCAAAACAAGTTCAGCATCCGACAAGCCAATTTCCGAACGGCACAGTAACTCGATTGCAGCGTCTGGATTATTGGAAAATGCCGACATATCAACAAAAGCGTCGAGTTCTGCCGTTGTCGAAGCTGTAGCAAGACGCATTTGCCGTACGGCTAGCGAACGCTCGTCCATTT
>USOC01000279.1 GCA_900556245.1 uncultured Prevotellaceae bacterium | reverse complement strand
CCCTACAACACCCGCAATGATAACTCAATCACACAAACGCCATCCTATCAAAAGTCACAAGACCTGCTGGAAAATACCCTCCGTCACTACACTTTTCTACGTAACAAAGGTTTTTCAAAGGCAGATACCTACCAACTCTATATGGAAGCAGTCGACCGCCAAATCGACTTTATGCGTGCCGGTGGAAACATTGAAATCAAGAATATCCGTCCCTCCCTGTCTGATATTTTAAGTTCTCAGACGGCTCCTCGCCGAATAAAAGCCTGTGCACTGTCCCTTCTTCCGCAAAAATGGTTTTACCAATTAATGAAACGAACATGAACGTCGTTGCCATCAGCTATATCATACCGTATTATCGATTGGAACGGCATTTACTCAATCGGGCCATTCGAGGATAATCGGATTCACTACTTCTACCAAGAAAACGGCGGACTGAGCGACGCTCGCAACTCCGGTATCCGGCTGGCAAAGAATGCCTACGTACAATTTGTCGACGCCGACGACTATCTTCTTCCTCCTTATCGCCACTGTTTTGACATCTTGAAAAACAGCAGTCCGGATATTCTTTTATTCCAATTTCAAACAACCAATCGAATAGAGGCAATTAGCCCCCGCCACTATCGACTGACAACTTTTTCCTATGACAGCGGATGTGACTATTTGCTTCAAAACAATCTATTCGCAGGTGCCTGCAATTATATTTTCAAAAGAAGCCTACTCTTCGACGGTTTGAGATTTATTAAAGGCATATACCACGAAGACGAAGACTTTACCCCCAGGCTTTTGATGAAAGGCGGGAAAACAGTCGCCACAAACCTGCCTGCATATGCATACTATCAAAGAAATGGCTCAATCACCAACAACCAAAACAAAGAAAAGATCGCCAAGCGTCTTGCAGACTTGAATTTTGTGCTCCGCCGCATGAAAAAATGGAGAGACACAACCGCAGGAAAAGAGCATCAAGCCATCGCCCGACGATTCGACCAACTTTCCCTCAACGTTGTTTACGAAACTCTCCGGAACGCCGGCGACTGGAAAATGGTCCGAGATGAAATCAACGAATTGTCCCAAATAGGCAGTTGGCCATTGGCAAAACTACAGTACACCTATCGATATCGTCTTTTTTGCCTCTTGACTGACAAAATCTGGAAACTAAAATTAATGAGAATTCTACTGAAGAAAAAATGAAAATACTGCTTCTTGGAGAATACAGCAATGTGCATTGGACTCTTGCCGAAGGCTTGCGCCATCTCGGGCATGAAGTATGCGTTGCCTCAAACGGTGACTTTTGGAAAAACTATCCTCGCGACATTTCACTCGTCAGGAAATCTCATAACCGGTGGGACTCAATAAAGTACTATGCCCAAGTGCGGATTGCTCTTCAGAAAATGCGCGGCTACGACATTGTACAAATCATCAACCCCATGTTTTTTGAACTGAAAGCAGAAAAAATGTTTCCATTCTACCACTATCTGCGTCAGCACAACAAAAGAGTTTTTATGGGAGCATACGGCATGGACTATTATTGGGTAACCACCTGCCGTGACTTGAAAACTTTCAGATACTCTGACTTCAATTTCGGCAACCGGCTCCGCACGGAAGAAATAGCGATGGACGAAGTAAGAGATTGGGTAGGAACAGAAAAAGAGCGACTCAACAAATTCATCGCTGACGACTGCGATGGCATCATTGCCGGACTATATGAATATTACGCCTGCTACCATCCCGTCTTCCCCGACAAAACTTGCTTCATCCCGTTCCCTGTCAACCTCGATAAAATCCCCTTTACTGCATTGCCGGTCAACACTAAAATCAAATTCTTCATCGGCATCCAAAAAGAACGCGGCATCTACAAAGGCACACATATCATGCTACGCGCCTTAGAACGTGTCGCGGAAAAATATCCCGACAAATGTGAAATCGTCAAGGCAGAATCTGTGCCCTACGCTGAATACTGCCACATGATGGATCACAGCCATGTGCTGCTCGACCAACTCTACTCATATACCCCGGCAATGAACGGACTTTTAGCCATGGCAAAAGGCTTGGTCCTTGTCGGTGGCGGAGAAGAAGAAAACTATACTATTCTCGGTGAGAATCTACTCCGCCCGATTGTCAACGTCATTCCCGATGAAGATGACGTATTCCGCCAGATTGAACGACTTGTAAAACAACCGGGACTGATCGAAAGGTTATCTAAGGAAAGCCGGAAATACATCGAAAAATATCACGACTATCGCAAAGTTGCCCAAAACTATATAGATTTCTGGACACGCGATTTAACCTCCAAAAATTCTTGAAAAATGATTGCTTTTCCAAACGCAAAAATCAATTTAGGATTATATGTCGAACGAAAACGTGAAGACGGATATCACGACATTGCCACAGTGTTCTACCCCGTACCCTTGACTGATGCCGTAGAAATAGTTCCGGCTGACCAAACCCGACTGACAACCTACGGAAATCCGGTAGACTGTCCTCCTGAAAAAAATTTGGTAATGAAAGCCTATCGTTTGATGGCTGAAGAATTTCAGCTTCCCCC
>USOC01000278.1 GCA_900556245.1 uncultured Prevotellaceae bacterium | reverse complement strand
CCGACAACGCATCCCTCCGTCGCGATTCCTTGCTCCGCAAGCGCAGTGGCATCAAAGGCAAGCAAGTCGGTCTCTTCAGAAAAGGCATCGCCGGCAACCGGAGAGACAACCGTCAGATACAAATGGGACAAGCCCGACAATGCCGACACGGAAAAACCTGCCGGCTCGACAGGCGCATGATGTTCGCATAGCGACAACGCCCCGTCGGCGAAACCGAAAGCAGAAGCCTCAGGCGCTTGTCCTGAAAAAAGAGATTCGTCGATTTTGAGCGTCCACGGACAATCAAGCGTAGCATCATCATAGACAGCAGTCAATACAGGCGACGCGCCCTCCGTTGATGCATCAAGCCGCAACTGATGGTGTTCGCCGTCGCGTGCCGACATTTCAAACGGACGCAATGTCACTTCACGCCCCGCCCCATCGGCAACAGTCAGCTCTCCGGCTATCCGACCGGCCATCAGACGAGCAGCCCTTCCTTCGCTCCCGACAAATTCGACATAGCCGCCCGACGACGATTTCATACGAACCGACAACTTTCCGAACAAAGCGGAAGCTCGCTCCGTACAGTCCACACTGACATAGGTCCCTGCCACTCGACAGGGCATATCAACCAATGTAAAAGACGATTCGCCAATATGCACAATCTGCTCCCCGGCAAACGCATCAGCCAAGTCGAAACCTTCGGCGCGCACATCGCCGGCCGACGTACGGAACACGTACTCGCCCACCGGCAGCTTTCTGGTCCCTGAACGGAATTCGTCAATCGTCTGCCATGTCTTGCGATAGCCCGTATTCCGATTTTCGGCTTCAATGACAAACTTATCTTCCGGCACCGTCACGACCGACAGAGCCGGGGCCCCGGCTACTGCCCGGACCGTAGTGTCGACCGACAAGGTGATATCCAAATCGCCGTAACCCGTCACAATTTCATTCGGATCCGGTCCGCAGCCGCAAACCAAAGCGACCGCCACCAGAGAAAATATCTTCAGAAATTTTCGCATTTTCACAACAATCTTCTAAATTCATCCATGTTTCGGCTCAATTTGCATAATGCCATCATTGAGATTTACGCAAAGTTACGTTTTTTTCGATTCTGTGTCCGGAATTTGGAGGCCATTAAGAAACATAAACCATTTAATCACCATTTTTGACTAAATTTTTTTGCCGAAGACATCTCTTAGCCGTAACTTCGCAAATCATAACATCCAAACCTTTATTCGAATGAAAAAAATCCTGACAACTCTGGCGTTCGCCGCCTTGCTTGGCGCCGCCCCGGCTGGCGCATCCAACCCCAAACACGAATTTCGCGGTGCGTGGCTTCACACAGTCCACCAAGGACAATATGCCAAAATGACTCCCGAACAGACTAAAGCATACCTTTGCGACCAGCTTGACAAACACCCCGAACGCTTCGTATCCTATGCCGACAACAAGGTCTACTTTGACCCGGGATTGCCCGAAAACCGCAAATTCATCGAAGACGTGGTGAAAGACATCATCACCCGCTACGACGTCGATGCCATCCACATGGATGACTATTTCTATCCCTACCCGGTGAAAGGACACGATTTCCCCGACGACAAATCCTACAGCGAATACGGAAAAGGAATGGACCGCGGCGACTGGCGCCGGCAGAATGTCGACCTGCTCATCGAAGGACTGCACAATGTGATTGCCGAAAACAAGCCGTGGGTACGGCTCGGAATCAGCCCCTTCGGTATCTGGAGAAACAAGACTTCCGACCCGCGCGGCAGCGACACCAACGGACTGCAAAACTACGACGGACTGTATGCCGACGTTTTGCTTTGGACGGAAAAGGGATGGGTCGACTACATGCTTCCCCAACTCTATTGGGAGCTTGAGAAGAAAGTGTCTTCATCAGAAAAACTCGCCTACTGGTGGAACGACAACGCAAACGGACGACACATGTACATCGGACAGGCCATCGAAAAAACGATGGATATGCCTGACCTTGCCCCCTCGAAAAATCCGACACAGCTCGACCACAAGATCCGCCTCACCCGCGAATTGCCCAACATTCAGGGAAACTGCTGGTGGCCGGGATACTCACTGACAAGAAACTACAAGGGCATTGCCGACTCGCTGGCAACCAACCAACAGTCGACTATCGCCATCGTACCGCCATACACGTGGATTGACGCCACCCTCCCCAAGGAAGTGACCGCCCTTCGGCATGCCGGGAACTCGCTGACTTGGGAAGCGCCGGCCACCGACGACCCGCTGCAACAGGCCCGCGCCTTCGTGGTCTACCGCTTTGAAAAAGGCGAGAACATTGACCTCAACAAAGCGGAAGCCATCCAGGCCGTGACCTACACTCCTTCGTTTGCATTGCCTGCAGACGGAAAGGAAGCGACCTACGTAGTCACCGTGCTCGACCGCGTGAACAACGAAAGCCCGAAAGGCTCAGCCATCACCGTCAAATAGCCGGATAACGGTTTTGAAACACAGCAAAAAGCGCCGGGACAATACTGTCTGCCGGCGCTTTTTGTCACGTTTAACACCTGTTTTCGACTATAATAGCAGATATTC
>USOC01000277.1 GCA_900556245.1 uncultured Prevotellaceae bacterium | reverse complement strand
GCATCCCTGGACGGCCAAGGTCGGAGTTTTGATAGCCTGTCATTCTTGCCTTAGAGGTGTACGGTCCGTCGAGCACCGTGTTCTCCGGTGCGGCAAAAATCTCTTCTACGGTTGCCTTTGTCTGCGATTTGTTAGGAAAAAATACATCTCTGCCAATTGCATTTTGAGAAGCCGGATAAGTAGTGCCTGCAAGATCCGAATTGGCCTGGGCGATCGCTCCAAGCGACAGAAGTCCCAAAACAACCAGGGTAAAATGTTTCCTCATAAAATAATTGTTAGTGGTTATTAAATTATTTACTTATTGCGCGATTGTCGAAATTTTTACTGTTCTTGCAAAATTCCGAACATATCACTTGCAAAGTAACAACTTTTTTTAACTTATGCAAACTAAAAAGGGGATTTATCAAAAAACACATTCACATCTGTGGCATTTTTCCGGGTCATCCGAGGTCCTACGACTATATCTTCGAACCAACCGGCAGTTGGTCTATACAGCCGCACATATCTCAATTGTTTTTATCTGACCATATATGCGTACAGAATGCAATAACATTGTATGAAGTCATCCAATGCTTTAATTTATTTATCTAATAACGTCTCTGTTATGTAATTATACAGACAATCCCGGATAATAGTCGATATCCGGGATTGTCTGCTGTTATCCTATAAATTAAGGACAAGCGAGGATTTGCGCTAAAAGTCGTAGCCCAAGACGAATGTCCAGCACTTGTTGTGCATCTCCCAGTTGTCGTTATGGTTGGCGGAGACGTTGCGGAATCCGCGCTGGTAGTGAATGTTGAACACATAACGTCCGAGAAAACGAATGCCCGTACCAATTTTCAGACCGCAGTCGAACGAACGGTGCTGCCAGTTGCTGTCGCCATAGTAGTTGCGCTTGCCTGAGATGTGGACATAGTCGCTGGGAGCATTTTCGGGGGCAGATACGGCAATCTGTTCCACCTCGTCTTTGCCGTCGCCGACGCCAAACAAGAAATAGGGACCGAACTCTACATCCCAGCGGAACTTCGAGGAAAGGTTGAAGTGGAATGCAGCCATGACGGGTACGGTAAACGAATAACTGCGCGTGTGACCGATGTCGTTCTTCAACATATTGTGGGAGGCATCGTGTTCAAACAGCAGATAGTTGTAACTGCGGTTCTCAAAAAAGAATCCGGGCTGGATGCTGAAGTAATTGCGGAAATTCAGGGCGACAACCGCTCCGGCGGTGAAGCCCCGACGCCATGAAAAAGTGCTGTTGTTTCCAAATCCTGGAACATCAGCAGAAATGTTGGCTGAAGTGACACCGAGACGTACTCCGAAATTGACCAGCTCGGAAGAAGCGCCTTTGTCGACAAATCCCGCTGCCGAAACACTCTGCGGCACGGTTGCCGCCAAAATCATCATAAGGGTAAATACCACTTTTTTCATGTTCGTATGCTTTATATATGTTGTTTGTCTTTTAACAGCCTAAAGATATATCAATTAAATCTGTCTGCAAATTCTTTCGCCGATTTATCCTAATTATTAGGATAAATCGGCGAAACAAACCGAATTTGGGCAAGGGGTGGAATTTGTGACAGGCTGTTGATGCTTCTCACTCTTCTATTTGCTCCGGCACGTCTCCACAAACGGAGGGGGACAAATTTTGGCGCTTGTTCGGGAAAATCAATCAACTAAAGTTGGTGTTTTTCCACTCACCTTGCACTATCTTTGCAACAGAAACATACTGACTATGGAAAAAATAATCAATATCCCGAATTTGGAGGCTTTACAACAAGCCACCGACGAGTTTGTAGCCGCTATGGGCGACTACACGGTGTTTGCTTTCTATGGCAAGATGGGTGCCGGAAAGACAACGTTTATCAATGCGCTTTGCGCGCGTCTCGGAGTGGAGGACATCACAAATTCTCCGTCGTTTTCCATTATCAACGAGTACCGTTCGGACACTACGGCCGAACTAATCTATCATTTCGACTGCTATCGTCTGGAGTCGCTCGCCGAGGCATGCGACATCGGCGTGGAAGACTATTTTGACTCTGGCGCCGTATGTCTGATAGAGTGGCCGGAACGCGTTGAGGAGTTGTTGCCGGCAGATACGGTCAGCGTAGAGGTGGCAGAGAACGAAGACGGCACGCGCACGCTGAAACTTGCTTTCCCGGAGGTGTAGCTCGATGCAAGCGGCTCTGATTATCATTCTGCTGATTTTTGTGACATCGGGTCTGTTGGCTGTCTTGGCGGCAGTGTTCAATTGGGATTGGTTTTTCAACAGCCAAAACGCAAAGATGCTGACTGGACGGCTGAAGCGACGGACTGCACGAATCATCTACCTGTTGGCAGGGTGCTTTATTTTGCTGGCAACCGCCTCTGTGGTTCTGAAAGCTCTTGCGCTATGCCAAACCTTGCCTTGAAAACAAATGAGCTGCTTTATTAAAGCAGCTCATTTGTTTTTGCGGAAAGAGAGGGATTCGAACCCTCGGTACGGTTACCCGTACAACGGTTTTCGAGACCGTCCCGATCGACCACTCCGGCATCTTTCCAAAAGACCGTGCAAAC
>USOC01000276.1 GCA_900556245.1 uncultured Prevotellaceae bacterium | reverse complement strand
AGGGGGTGGACAAGCCTTTGGTGGAAAAGACCGTCGACCTGCTTCAAAAGGCCGGTTATGAGGTGATTTTCCCCAAAGATATGAAAAACCTCTGTTGCGGAACAATTTGGGAAAGCAAGGGAATGCCCGACATTGCCGACCGCAAGTCGACAGAATTGGAAAATGCGCTTTATGAAGCGACGGATCACGGAAGGTATCCGGTGCTTTGCGACCAGAGTCCGTGTCTTCATCGGATGCGCAATGTCATGAACCGCGTGAAGCTCTATGAGCCGGTGGAGTTCATCTATGAGTTTGTGGCGCCGCGTCTGCGCTTTACGCCTACGGACGAGCCCATTGCGCTTCATATCACCTGTTCCTCACGTCACATGAAGCTGGAAAGCAAATTTATGGCATTGGCAGGCTTTTGCTCAACGAAGGTTGTCATTCCTGAGGAAGTGGGATGCTGCGGCTTTGCCGGCGACAAAGGATTTACGCATCCTGAAGTCAACCGCTATGCGCTTCGCAAGTTGAGGCCACAATTGGAAAAAGCGGGAGTCCGTCGCGGTTTTTCAAACAGCCGAACTTGCGAAATAGGTCTGACGGTGAATGCCGGCGTGCCCTACCAGTCGATTGTGTATCTTGTGGACGAATGTACAACAACTAAATAAAACCGTTATTTCATGGAAGAAACAGTGGCAGTCAAAAAGCCTAAGAGTCGTATCCTTGCACTCGACATATTGCGGGGTATTACGATTGCCGGGATGATTATGGTGAATAATCCCGGGTCGTGGGGTGCCATCTATGCACCTTTGGAACATGCAAGCTGGTTCGGGTTGACACCGACCGATTTGGTGTTCCCGTTCTTTATGTTTATTATGGGTATTTCAACCTATATTTCAATGCGGAAGTATGATTTTGCGTATTCCCATGCCACATTGGTCAAAGTGGTTAGGCGGACAATCGTCATCTTCCTGATTGGCTTGGGAATCGCATGGTTCAGCCGTCTTTGCTATGGGCTGGCGCGGGCGGATGAGGCGTTGCCCCTTTGGGATCGCATCGTCAATGCCGCCAACAGCTTTTCGACCATTCGTATTTTAGGTGTGATGCCTCGTCTGGCTCTTTGCTATTGTGCCGCTGCGATAATCGCGATTTCCGTCAAGCATACGCGCATTCCTTATGTAGCCGCCGGACTTTTGGTGGTCTATGGAGCGTTGCTTTTGATGTTCAACGGACTAGAGTTCTCTCTCAACAATATTGTCTATGTAGTTGACCATGCTGTCTTGGGAGATGCCCATCTTTATAAGGATACGGTGACAACTTCGGTAGGAGTAGTTGACTATTCGTCACCTTACTCCATGGAAATGTTCGAGACCCGTCGCCTGCCTATCGATCCTGAAGGATTGTTGAGCACGATTCCTGCAATAGCCCATGTGCTTATCGGCTTCTGTTGCGGCCGTATTATTGTCACTGTGAAAGACAATAATGAGCGCGTGCAGAAGTTTTTCATCGTTGGCACTATACTGATGTTTGCAGGCTTCCTGCTCAGTTATGGCATGCCTGTCAGCAAGAAGCTCTGGACCCCGACGTTTGCCATTCTAACCTGCGGACTTGCCGCCAGCTTCCTGGCTTTGCTCATTTGGATTATCGACGTGAAAGGCTACAAAAAATGGACCCGTTTCTTTGAAGCGTTCGGCATCAATCCCCTGTTTATGTATGTTCTTGGGGGCGTGCTTGGTATCTTGTTCAATACAGTGCCATTCTTTGGCAACACGCTGCACACATGGCTTTATAACGAAGCCCTTGTGCCGCTTTTCGGCGATCGCACATTTGCGTCGCTTGTCTATGCGCTTATCTTTATCGCCATCAACTGGTCGATAGGTTACATATTGTATAAAAAGAAAATATATATAAAGATATGATTCTAATAGCAGATTGTGGATCGACAAAGATCGATTGGTGCGTTCTCAACGGAAATAAGCTTGAGAAGCAATTTTTCACCGCCGGAATCAATGCGCTGTTGATGCCGGAGGAACAGATTTGCGAGACACTCGCAAAGGATTTGGGGCCGGAAGCTCAAGGCTTCGACATCGAGGCAGTGTATTACTACGGAGCCGGCTGCCTGCCGGTAGGCATCTGCTCAAATGTGAGTCGTGCGATTGCGGCCAACATTCCCACAGCGAAGACCATTTCGGTCAATTCCGACCTGTTGGCTGCAGCACGTGCGCTTTGTGGCAATGCCGCGGGAATTGCCTGCATTATGGGTACGGGCTCTAATTCCTGCTATTATGATGGCAAGCAGATTGTCGACAATGTTTCTCCGCTCGGCTTTATTCTCGGCGACGAAGGTAGTGGAGCTGTGTTGGGCAAGTTGCTTGTGGGTGATGTGTTGAAGAAACAGCTGCCGGAAGAACTTTGTGAAAAGTTTCCCAAGGAGTATGATCTTGATCGCATGAAAATCATAGAGAATGTCTATAAGAAGCCGGCTGCCAACCGTTTCCTCGCTTCTCTGTCGCCGTTCCTCATCAAGAACATCGAAGAGCCTGCCATCCATCGCTTGGTCCTCAATGCTTTCAAGGCATTCTTTGTGCGTAATATCGA
>USOC01000275.1 GCA_900556245.1 uncultured Prevotellaceae bacterium | reverse complement strand
GCGTTGGGCGTGCTCGCTATGTCGGCACCGGTTTCCATATCAGCAATGGGGCAACCCACGAAGAAAACCGTCAAATCTGGTCGGCTAAACCTCTCGTTCAAGCCCAATGAATTGAAGCTGCGCCATGCGTTTAATTTGGCACGTTCGAGCCGTACGACTACACCTGACGTCCTCGTCCGTATTGATTATGACGGACTGGTGGGCTATGGAGAGGCCTCGATGCCTCCTTACCTTGGAGAATCGATTGAGTCGGTCATGACGTTCTTGGGGAAGTTAGACCTGACTCAATTTTCAGACCCTTTCAGAATCGAAGAAATCCTGCAATACGTAGATGGCGTGGCGCCTGACAATCGTGCGGCAAAAGCGTCGGTCGACATTGCATTGCACGACTTGCTGGGCAAGATTATGGGACAACCTTGGTACAAAATATGGGGATTGTCGCCTGAGAAGACTCCGAACACATCATTTACCATTGGTATTGACAAGCCGGAGATTGTACGTCAGAAGGTCGATGAGGCAAAACCCTACAAGGTATTGAAAGTGAAAATGGGTTTGGACAACGACAAAGAACTTGTGGAAATCATACGTTCGAAGACCGATGTGCCCTTGTGTGTCGATGCCAATCAAGGATGGACTGATAAGGAAAAGGCTCTTGAAATGTGCTACTGGCTTCAGGAACGTGGTTGTATGTTTGTGGAGCAGCCTTTCGACAAAACGATGCTTGACGAGACGGCGTGGTTGCGCGACCGCAGTCCGCTTCCTATTATCGCCGACGAGTTCCTGCAACGTCTCCCGGACGTTAAACGCGCTTATCAGGCCTATGACGGCATCAATATCAAGTTGATGAAAAGTACAGGTATGTATGAGGGCTATAAAATGGCGGTTCTGGCGAAATCGTTAGGAATGAAATTGATGATTGGCTGCATGACTGAGACTTCATGCGCCATCAGTGCCGCCGCTCAACTTGCTCCGATGGCAGATTGGGCGGATTTGGACGGAAACTTGCTGATTGCCAACGACTCTTTCGATGGGATGAAGATTGTTGACGGAAAAATCACATTGTCAGACAAGCCGGGTATCGGAGCGTCGCCTATCGGTGAGTGGTAAGGAAAAAAGCACTGAACAATTACAGGATTTTCTTTGTTCTTTCATTAAACAAACGTCAAACAGATGAAGACAGTAGAACAAACCTTATTGGAAAGGCGGAGCATCCGCCGCTATGAGCGGGATGTCATTCCTGCGGAAACGATGCAGTTTATTTACGAGGCTATCCGCAATACGTCGACCAGTTATAATGGGCAGCAATTTTCGGTTATTGATATAGAGGACCAGCAAATCAAGGAAGAAATCTATGAGCTGACCAACCAGAAGCAAATAAAGACGTGTAATCATTTTCTTGTGTTCTGTGCCGATTTCCATAAAATCTGGAAGCTTGCAGAAAAGAAAGGCATCGAAATCCCTCCTTTTGAAAACACGATGGACGGAGTGATGGTCGGCTTGATTGATGCGGCATTGGCAATGCAGACGGCTCTGACAGCGGCAAGTTCGCGAGGGTTGGGCTGTTGCTGTATCGGCTATGCCCGCACAGCGGCTCCGAAACGTCTGGCGGAAATTCTTGGATTGCCTAAAGGGGTATTCGTGGTGTGCGGACTGGCGATTGGCGTACCGCGGGAGATGCCTGATTTGAAGCCAAAGCAGCCGGTAGATGCTGTTGTACATCATAATCGTTATGCATCCGACGAGGTTCTTGTTGAAAATCTGACAAACTACGATAATGAAATTTCTGCATACAACCGCACTCGTTCGGGTACGACTTCAGATAACGACTGGTGCGGACATATCCTCGACTATTATCGTGCGGCCTTATCTTATGAGATTCTTGACTATCTGAAATCACAAGGATTCAACCCTGAAAAATAAGCGGGGTGGGCTTGCAACTAAAAATGAAGGACGATGCAGCAGGCGTCGTCCTTCATTTTTAGTTAGTATACTTTATGTTTCTGTCGGTTATTTTTTTGTAGACAATTATTTCTTTGCGATTAGAACCGTTGCATAGGCAGAAATGCCTTCCTTTCGTCCTTTGAAACGCAACTTTTCGGTGGTTGTCGCCTTGATTGAAATATCTCCTGCACTGCAGCCGATGCAGTCAGACAATGTCTGTTGCATTGCAGGAATGTAAGGGTTGAGTTTGGGGGCTTCTGCACAGATGGTGAGATCTGCGTTTCTAAACATATATCCGTTTTCGCCAAGTAGCCGGGTCACTTCACGGAGCAGTCGTTTGCTGTCGATTCCTTTATATTGCGGGTCGTTGTCGGGGAAATGAAAGCCAATGTCGCGTAAAGCCGCCGCTCCGAGTATCGCATCGCAAAGGGCGTGTATTACTACGTCGGCGTCGCTGTGTCCGAGCAATCCTTTTTCATAAGGAATGTTGATTCCGCCCAACCACAGTTGCCTGTCGTCGGCAAAGCGATGGACATCAAAGCCAAATCCTATGCGTATGTTGAGGCTCATATCTGTTTCCGTATAAAATCTACTTGCCCAGTAAGTGTTTCAGTCCGTCCATATCGAATGTCAGCGAGAAACGAAGAGTCT
>USOC01000274.1 GCA_900556245.1 uncultured Prevotellaceae bacterium | reverse complement strand
CGGAATAGGCATAAGCGGTCGTGCGATATTCCAAACCCTCTTACACATCGAGAAGACCAAGCGCATTTCGGAAACTATTTCCCGGACCTATCGGATAACAAGGCAGCGTCAGCTTGTGGTCAAACACAAACCCGTCGGCATCATTGACATAACTGCCGCCAATTGCCCGGCTGTACACATTCACTTGCACACGATCGGCATACAATTCGCGAGGATTCTCCAACTGTGGACCGTCAACATTACCGGCCTGACTGCCTCTGAGACTGGATGACTGCAACAGAAAAGTTACCAGCACCTTATCTGAGTCTCCATTCAGATTCTTCTCTTCTGTCTGACAGCTGACTGCGACCGTCATCAGGCAGAGCAGTCCTAAGACACATTTTATATGGTTGATTATCTTCATATACTGTTTGGTTGTTACTCATACTACTGCTTGACTGTCCATTCCGGTTCTACAGTCAAAGCATCCTTATGCGACAAATCAGGAATTGTAATTTCCAGAACAAACTCTTCTATGCTTTTACCGTACTTCTTTCCTTTTTCCGAATCGAAAAACTCCTGAAGTCTCCCCATATAGACAGAGCTGACAAATAATGATGCCGGCAAATACCGCTTCATATTGACCGGTGGCAGGCGATAGGTATGTCCCGACTTAAAGCCGGCATTATATTTCAAAGTCTTTATCGGACAATACGACAACTGCACCCGTTCGTTGCCTCCCTGACCGGCAAAGGACTGCAAATCCGCAGGCAACGGAAGAATGCTTCGTGCCTCTGCTTCCGTACCCACTGAAAAAAGTTGCACTTCCTTCATTTTGTTTTGCACTGTTCCGTCTGTCGCATCCTGATTTTCTCCGAATCCGATGAGCGTAAAGACGTTCTGCCGCTTTCCTCCTGCTGCGTCTGCCAAGAGGTCGATGTCAAGAAGAGGCGATGCCATTTCTCCCGATCCTGCTGCCACCGCCGACTTCGAAGTCGACAAGTAGAACCGGTCGGCACTCTGAGTATAAGCCACCTTGGCCTTCATGCCTGCCCACGGCTGCCAAAGGCCTTTCAGACTCCCGTTGTTCAAGCAAGACTGGCAGAGCGTCTCTTTGATTGCTGTAGCGTCCGCCGGTAGAATACATCCGCTGATAGCTTCACTACAGTCCATATTATTCATATTATTGGCCAAATCGGCTACCCAACCGGCATAGACGACACCCTCACCGGGAATCAACGTATAAGGATAAGTATGCTCGTAAAACTCCTTGGTAAATCGTTTCAACATATCGTTGACGAGCATCGGATTGTCTGATTTCGCCGCTACCGGAATCAGCTGGTCGTAGACTCCGTCTGTAAATTCCCGGACTTTGCCGTTTGCATACTCCGTGCCCCAGGCAGGATAGTCGTCGGAGAAAAAATCTGTACGGCTGACGATACGTTCCAGCATGACGGGACAATTGTAGGGATGCTCCCGATCGTTGGCCGCTGTCGGTGTTATTTCATGAAGAGCGAAATAATACATGTTGTTGTCGCCGAATGCGACAGTTTTCGGCAGGGTCAGATAGACTTCCTCCAAGTTATGGTACTGAACACCCCCACCAACTTGCGTCTTGAAATGAAGCACTTCTTCGTTGCCAAACAGCGAAGGAGCAACATTTGCCAGAAATACGGCCGTATAATGCCGACCCACCTTCAACGTGTCGCGCAAGGCATCCCGCTGCTCCCATGTCATCGTTGCCCGCTTCAGAGGCCATACCGTATTCTCATTGATGTCGGGAATCTCACGCATATCCTCCAGCTTCCCTTTGTCGTTGAAGAGCATATACGTCAGAGAACTGATACGCTTGTTGGCAGGCAGAGCTACGTGGCTTACGCTGCGTGTCAGCGTCTCGTCGACTGCGTAATCCACCACAGTCATGCCCCGGTTTTCTCCGCCTGTCGCCAGATTTTCCAGATGCCTGTCTTCCGCACAACCGGAAAGCAGGATTATCCCTGCCGACAACATCCATCCGATTTTTCTATATAGTTTACCGCTCATATCTTTGCTGCTTAGGTAATTGTTTTACAATTTCAGTTCTTGGGAGACCAGCCGTTCCAATTATCGTCTTCGACTCCAATTTGTGCATCACCGTCAAACCCTGCATAACGCACTTCAAACTCATCACGCGTCATACCGTTGTAAAGCACTGTGGTTATCTGATTCTTTCTGACCTCTATCAAGTGCTGATCCGCACCTTGCCCTAATTCCATAACGATTGCATTGCCGCCGCCCGGAATAGGCTGTCTGAAATTGACGGTCAACGTGCCGTCAAGCACTTCAGGCAACAGACACAGATGAAATTTCTGCTTTTGCTCCATTGCCTGCGAATATTCAGCCTCTGCCAACCCCGAAAAATCAAGTTCATACACCATATCACCGCCATTGCCGTTATCGCTTATCACCTCTCCTGTGGCCGCATCTCGCACATAGGCGCGCATATTCGGTTTCTTGAGCGTCAGAGTAATACTCTTCACATCCACCGGAAACTGATCAGCCGGAATACCCATGTCGACAATCAATTCACCGGTGATGCGCTTCATCTCAACGTCCTCCGTCCGCACGATGCTTTGCGGATC
>USOC01000273.1 GCA_900556245.1 uncultured Prevotellaceae bacterium | reverse complement strand
TGTCTTCGCTCCATGTGTCAAGCTGACTGGCATACATCGTGCTGTTCTGCACAAGCGGTCTGACACCTGCTCCCGAATAGAACAAGTCGCGCTTTCCGACGCCCTGGAAGAAAAGAGCCAAGTCGAAACCTTTCCATGACGCATCAAAATTAAGTCCGAACTCATAGCGCGGCGTCGAATTTCCGAGCACGACACGGTCGTTTGAATTGACAGCCCCGTTGCCGTCAACATCCACATAGCGTATAAATCCGGGTTTGACAGCAGTCTTGTCACCGCCGTACACGGATTCCGCCGCATTAATTTCCTCCTGACTCTGGAAGAAACCGTCGGCCACATAGCCATAATAGGAGCCGATAGCCACACCTTCCTTTGTAATCGTTGTACCGACGTATTCATTTCCATACAAATCGGTCACCGTATTTTTCACATCCGAGAGGTTAAGACGAACGCCATAAGCAAAATCGGCCACACGGTCACGCCATCCGATCGACAGTTCCCAACCATTGTTGCGCATCGACCCGGCGTTTTGCCAAGGTGCTGTCATTCCGGCAAATGCCGGTGCAGGAAATTGCTGAAGCATATCGGATATGTATCGAATATAGTAGTCGGCTGTCAGCGTCAGACGGGAATGGAGCATAGCGAGATCCACTCCTACGTCAAACTGCCGCGACTTTTCCCAAGTAATCATTTCGTTGGCAAGGGCTGCCTGCTCAATTCCGGGAATCAATTTTCCGTCAAAATAATAATTGACTGTCCCGCCGCTGGTGTTGACAGCAGCCGCATAAGGATAGTAACCGCCAATCGATTGGTTACCCATCGTTCCATAAGAGGCGCGAATCTTCAAATTGTCGACAACCTCACGTGCCGGCTCAAAGAAAGATTCTTCCGACAGACGCCATCCGGCTGATACCGAAGGAAAGAATCCCCAACGGTTTCCTTTCATGAAACGCGACGTGCCGTCGTAACGGCCGCTGGCCTCAATAAGATATTTGCCGGCATAATTGTAATTCGCACGAAACACATAGGACATCTGCGCCAACTCAGCCCGCGACGATGAGTTGCCGGCTGTCGTTGCGTCGCCGTGCATCAAGTCATCGTAACCGTCAAACTCAAATTTGGAACGGCTGGCCGTCAGCCAATAATAGTCCATCTTTTCCGTCTGGAATACACCAAGAACTTTAAAATAATGCTCCTTTATCTTTTTTTCATACGACACTTGCGCTACAAACTGCTGATTGATTGTCTTTGCACGGTCTTCGACACGCTTGCCGTCGGATGCCGTTGCCGGGTAGGTCATCAGAAATCTGCCGCCTTCATAGGTATCATAAGGTCTTACAAACGACGAGCCTTCACTATTCAGTATACGGCGCGTATAATCCGCATGGAGATTCAATCCGTCAATCGGATTTGCGTCAAGCGTACCTCTGAGTGTAAGCTCCGGAGCATTGTCGGTGCGAAGCCCGCCTTCCTTAATGATAGCCAAAGGATTATAACCCGTGCGGCCGTATCCCCAAGTACCGTCGCTGCCGATACCTGAAGAAATAGGAGTCATCGTCAGCGCATTGCCTATGATTGAAGCGGCATCATCCTGACTCGGACGCTTCGCTGTTGTCTCGCGAAAATGTACGTCAAGGCCGAGTTTCAGCCACGGGCGAATATTCATATCGCTGTTCAGTCGCAATGTAGTACGCTTGAATGTGTTGTCGTCAATGATACCGTCCTGCCAGAAATAGCCGGCGTTGGCAAAAACACGGATAAAGTCAGTTCCTCCGCCGACACTGACAGAATGGCTGTGTTGCAAGGCGTTGCTCTTCAGCACAAGATCTTTCCAATCTGTTTCATAATAATTATAGTTGTCGACCAAACCGTTTTCATAAGCCTCAATCGCCTCCGTGTAGATTGGCGCCTGACCGTTATTCCTGTAGGCCTTGTCCATCTGCCTCATATAGTCGATTGCGCCAAGCGGCTCCGGCAGGTTGGTCGGAGTAGAAAGTCCCACATAGCCGTTATAGCTCACCTTCAGCTTGCCGGACGAACCGCGCTTTGTCGTTATCAAGATAACTCCGTTCGACGCTCTCGAACCGTATATGGAGGCAGATGCCGCATCCTTCAATACAGAAACAGATTCTACCGTACTCATATCGATACGGTTCATATCGCCTTCTACCCCGTCAATCAAAACCAGCGGAGAGGTCGAGGAATTAAGCGACCCCCGTCCACGAATGGTGATGGCGGCATTGTCTGCGCCGGGCTGTCCGGAGGACTGAATTGCCGTCAATCCGGGAACAACACCCTGCAATGCCGTCGATATGTTGGAAACACTCCGTTTCGTCAGCTCTCCGCCGTCGATGCTTTGAACTGCGCCGGTAAGGTTGATTTTCCGCTGTGTTCCATAGCCGACTACAACCACATCGTCAAGTTCCGTCGTTGCAGAGCGCATCACGATGCGGCGCTCTTCCTTGCTCATGATGCGGTCCTTTTTCTCCTTACCTACCAATACCTGTTCTACTGCTGCAAACAGATCCTTCTGGCTGACGAATTCTCTACCTTCCTTGACGGCATTGATGGCAGCCTCGTTGATCATATTGGCGAGATCGGAACCTACCG
>USOC01000272.1 GCA_900556245.1 uncultured Prevotellaceae bacterium | reverse complement strand
GCTCCACACATCACGCCTTGTGGATTCGCTTTGGTTTCTAATCTGCGGACTGACCGGCATTCTCGTATGGTTTCTAATCTTCATATCCGAACACGAAGCGACATCGCCCAACTATTTGGGCATCTGGCTTAATCCATTCTGCCTATTCCCGGCTATCGCAATATGGATAAAAAGTTGCAAAAAATGGCTTTATTTCTACCATTTTATTAACTTTGCACTTGTTTTGTCGCTGACTATCCTTTGGTGGTCTCTGCCACAGAGCGCAAACGCAGCATTTTTCCCGCTGATGCTCTGTTCGGTAGCTCGTTCAGTCGGCTATATCATAACCTATAAAAAATGCGAAAAAAGAAACAAGTAAACAGACTCATCTCGTCGATGTTGTTCTCGCTGGTTGCGATGTCCGCGCTATCGCAAGCGACGAGCGGGCGTCCTACGCTTATCGTGGGAATTACTATCGACCAGTTGCGCAGCGATTATATCGACTTGCTTCAATCGCATTTCGGGGATGACGGATTTAAACGACTGATGCGTGACGGCGTCCATTTTGAAAACACGGTTTTCGACATCACACGCCTCGACAAGGCAACGACAACCGCACTGATACAAACAGGAGCATATCCCAATGTCAACGGCATCACGGCATACCGCACATACGAAGAGGGAAAACGAAAAATTGCCAAAATTCTAAATGATTCCAAATACATTGGCAACACCACTGACGAAACCCTCTCGCCGATGGCCCTCAAGGTGTCGACGCTAAGTGACGAGCTGAAAATGGACAACAACGGCATCGGCCATGTCTATGCCATTGCTCCAGACGCCCAACAAGCCATCCTTTTGGCAGGTCATGCAGCCGACGGCGCATTCTGGATAAACGACAAAACCGGGAAATGGGCTTCTTCTACGTTCTACAAAGAATATTTGCCGACATTCACGTTGCGCAACATGAACCGTCCGATTTTACAACGTCTTGACACCACTACATGGCGTCCGGCATTGAAAATCGACAGCTATCCGGATATTGCACTCCACCGGACATTCTATCCATTCAAATATACGTTCACCGGAGAGAACGCCGTCAAAGCATATAAAAACTCTGCTCTTGTCAATGAAGAAGTCACTTCCGCAGCCATTGATTGTATAAAAGATATGGCCCTCGGAAAACGAGCGGCGGTCGATATGCTCAACATTGCCTATTCTGTAGAACCTTTCCAATACGCAATTGACCCAGACTCCCGCATTGAGCTACAGGACAAATACATACGTCTCGACAAGGAACTTGGCAAGCTCTTCGCGGCCATTGAGAAGCAAGTAGGCAAGAATGCTTGCATATTCGTTTCGTCTACAGGTTATTTCGACGAACTATATGCCACTGACCCGCGATTCAACATCCCGTCCGGTGAATTTTCATCAAAAAAAGCGACATCGCTGCTCAACATGTACCTGATGGCCATCTACGGCAACGGCAGTTGGGTAAACGGCTATTTCAACGAGACAATCTATCTCAACGAAAAGCTGGCCAAAGAAAAAAACATCTCCATTGAAGAATTACGCACTGCATCCGGCAATTTTCTCCGCCGCATGTCGGGAGTCAATGAAGCATATACATTTGACGAAATTCTTAATAACCCGGCACTCGACGACTTGTTGAGGCTTCATCGCTCTGTCGCTTCGCAAGAAGCAGGTGACATTTTTCTTCAGATAGCACCAGGGTGGAGAGTTATCGACGACTTCAATCAGCAAACAACGCCCTACTCAGCTCCTTTGGCTGTCAGTGCTCCGGCGTTTATCATTGCCCCAAATCTGATTCCTCAGAAAATTTCAGCGCCAATCGATGCGACCTTGCTTGCACCGACTGTCGCTCGAATACTGCGCATCCGCTCGCCGAATGCCGCTCGCCGAATGCCGCTATCTCTTTAGCAAAAAAACTGTCGACAATCTCCGACAGCGCCATCATCAACCTGACTTTTTAATTGACAATAACAAAAAAACATCATACTTATGGGATTTAACGATTTCCTCAAATCGATTTTCGGGAACAAGTCGCAACGCGACCTGCGCGAAATACAACCGATTGTGAACCAGATTAATAAAATCTATCCAACTCTGGAAGCACTGTCGAACGACGAACTCCGCGCAAGAATTACCGAGATAAAACAGGCGCTCAAAGACAGCACCGAAGACAAACGGACAGAAATTGCGGATATCAAAAAGCAAATCGAGTCCATAGAATATGAAAACCGCGAACCCTATTGGGAAAAAATTGTCGGAATCGAGAAAGAAATTCTCGATATTTATGAGAAGAAGCTCAACGAATTTCTTCCTGAAGTATTTGCCATAGTCCGAGAGACAGCCCGCCGCTTCAAAGAAAATGAAACCATCGAAGTGACAGCATCTGAGTTCGACCGCGAACTGGCGGCACAGGGCAAAGACTTCATCACCATCGAAGGAGAAAAAGCACTCTACCGCAACCACTGGATTGCAGGAGGAAACGAAGTGACATGGGATATGGTGCACTACGACGTGCAGCTCATCGGTGGTATCGTACTTCATCAAGGTAAGATTGCCGAAATGGCAACCGGTGAAGGTAAAACGCTTGTCGCGACCCTGCC
>USOC01000271.1 GCA_900556245.1 uncultured Prevotellaceae bacterium | reverse complement strand
CGGCGCCGTTGATGTAACCGGCAACAATGTTTGATCCGCCATAAATGGCGCGGAGTTTCATCGTAAGCTCCGAACCGATTTGTCCGGTTGACCCGATAATCAGCACATTTTTCATTTCTGAATAATTAAAGGTGTTTAGAAAAGCGAGGTCTTGCCGCAACAGCGAAGGACGTCCGGCATCCTCTCATTGCAAAGATATAGTAATTCGTAGATTCTATGCACTAAAAATTCCGGAAAATTTTATGCAAATTAAAAAAATATTCACCAACTTTGTGTGTGCGGTCGTGTGACCGACAGTTTTGACAAGTCTAAACCAAAATATATCATTATGTACGGTAAATTCCAACAACATCTGGCCGAAGAGCTGGCTTCTATAGAAGCGGCGGGCTTGTACAAGAAACAGCGTGTGATTACGACGCCCCAGCGTGCGGACATTCGGGTCAAGCCCGACAGCGAAGTGCTTAACTTCTGTGCGAACAACTATCTGGGCTTGTCTGACAGCAAGCGTTTGGTTGAAGCTGCCAAGGCGGCTATGGACAGCCATGGCTACGGAATGTCGTCAGTGCGCTTCATTTGTGGTACGCAGGATCTCCACAAGCAGCTTGAGGCGGCTATCAGCGATTATTTCAAGACCGAGGATACGATTCTTTATGCAGCCTGTTTTGATGCCAATGGAGGTCTCTTCGAACCGCTTTTGGGAGAAGAAGATGCGATAATTTCCGATGCTCTCAATCATGCATCCATTATTGACGGGGTGCGTTTGTGTAAGGCTAAGCGCTATAGATATGCGAATGCGGACATGGCAGAACTGGAGCATTGTCTTCAAGAAGCACAGGCTCAGCGTTTTCGCATCATAGCTACTGACGGGGTGTTCTCGATGGATGGAAATGTCGCTCCGATAGACAAGATTTGCGACTTGGCAGAGAAGTATGACGCTTTGGTGATGGTCGACGAGTCGCATTCTGCGGGAGTGGTCGGGCCAACCGGACATGGCGTTGCGGAGGAGTTTGACGCATACGGACGCATCGATATTTTTACGGGGACGCTTGGAAAGGCGTTCGGAGGAGCGATGGGAGGATTTACGACAGGACGAAAGGAGATTATTGATATGCTCCGTCAGCGTTCGCGTCCTTATTTGTTTTCCAACTCTGTTGCTCCGGCTATCGTTGGTGCGAGTCTTGAGATGTTCAAGATGCTTAAAGAAAGCAATGCTTTGCATGACAAACTGGCTGCAAATGTGGAATATTTCAGGACAAGGATGCTCGATGCCGGTTTTGATATCAAACCGACGCAATCCGCCATCTGTGCTGTAATGCTCTACGATGCCAAGTTGTCGCAGGATTTTGCCGCAAAGATGCAGGAAGAAGGAATTTATGTCACAGGCTTCTATTATCCTGTCGTTCCGAAAGGGCAGGCGCGCATCCGTGTGCAGCTTTCTGCAGGACACGAACGGGAACATCTCGACAAGGCAATTGCCGCCTTTGTCAAGGTGGGCAAAGAGCTTGGGGTCGTGAAATGACTGATTTCCCAATAAGAATAGGAAATAGGTGGTGCAGGGGGCTTTTCCTTTTGCACCGCTTTTTTATATTGACGTTTCCACGGCGATTGTTCGGATTTGGAATTCTGCCCTTGAAAAGTTGCAAGAAAAAAAAGTCAAAACTATTTGATTTTTAGATAAATTGGAGTACCTTTGCAGACCGATTTTATCCAGAATTAGATTATTATTGTCTTTCTGCGGAAGCTTTTGGCCGGGCAAAGCAGGAGGCAAGAATTGTGTAATTGTTTAAAAATTAAAAGTTTAGAAGTGGATACTTTAAGTTACAAAACAGTCTCAGCGAATGCTGAAACAGCCAACAAAGAATGGGTTGTAATCGATGCAACCGATCAAGTGTTGGGTCGTCTTTGCGCGAAAGTTGCGAAAATTCTTCGTGGCAAATACAAACCCAACTACACGCCTCATGCAGATTGTGGCGACAATGTCATCATCATCAACGCCGACAAAGTCGTGTTGACAGGCAACAAGTGGGATGGCCGCATCTATTATTCTTACACGGGCTATCCGGGCGGACAGCGTGAATGCACTCCGGCAATCATGAAGCTGAAAGCAGAAAACAAGCATATCAAGCCGGGAATGAACCCGTTGTTCATCAAGGTGATGAAGGGAATGCTTCCGAAGAATCGTCTTGGCCGTCGTTTGATTGAGAACATGCACGTGTATAATGGAGCAGAGCATCCTCACGCTGCGCAGAATCCTAAAGTAATTGACATCAACAAGCTTAAATAATATTGAGGTATGGAACAAATTAATGCAGTAGGTCGTCGTAAGGCCGCAATCGCGCGCGTTTTTGTCAAAGAAGGAACGGGCGTTATTTCAATCAACAACCGCACACTGGAAGCATATTTTCCCAACCCGATACTTCAATATATCGTTAAGCAACCGTTGTCGTTGTTGGATGTAGTTGGAAAATACGATATCAAAGTTAACTTGGTAGGTGGTGGCTACACCGGACAGGCAGAAGCACTTCGCCTTGCCATTGCCCGCGCATTGGTTAAAATCATCGCTGAAGACAAGAGCGCATTGCGTCAGGCTGGCTTTGTGACTCGTGACCCGCGTGCAGTTGAACGTATGAAACCGGG
>USOC01000270.1 GCA_900556245.1 uncultured Prevotellaceae bacterium | reverse complement strand
GCGGCAATGATGCCGTTTTCAGTCAGGATGAGCATCGAACAAGAGCCTTTGATGCGGTTGAATACGTTTTCAATGCCGTCTGTGAAGTTTTTGCCTTGTGTGATGAGGAGTGCCACCAGTTCTGTCTGGTTGGTTTTGCCGAGACTCATTTCTGCAAAATGGTGGTTTTCATCGAGCAGGCTTTTCTCCAATTCGTCGATGTTTGCAATCTTGGCGACTGTCACGATGGCGAATTTGCCGAGGTGGGAATTGAAGATAATCGGTTGGGGATCGGTGTCGCTGATTACTCCGATACCTGCATTGCCCGAAAATTTGTCGAGTTCGCTTTCGAATTTTGTCCGGAAGTAGGTTCGTTCAAGATTGTGGATTGAGCGTGTAAAGCCGTTTTGCGGGTCGAATGTCGCCATGCCGGCGCGTTTCGTTCCCAAATGAGAATTGTAGTCTGTCCCATAAAAAAGGTCTGTCCTGCAGGATTTCTTTGAGACTGTACCGAAAAAGCCACCCATATAGTTTCGTTATTTTGACTGCAAAATTAATAAATGGCAAGTTCAGAAAAAAATGAACACCTTGTTTTTTTCTCTTGTGGGGACTTTAATTTGCCGGAGGATGTGGCCTTATTTTGAACGGTCTTGATTGTATGTCTGTTTTTTTTATTTTGTAAAAAACAGATATACAATTGTTTACCCCCCCCCATGCGATTTTTTTGCTTTTATTGGCTTGTGTGGGTGTCGGAGTCCGATTATTTTTGCACAAGAAATGGATGGATTTTAGCCTGTTGTGTTCAATTGGGCGGATGAAGAAAATGTCGCAGAAAACCTTGGAGATTGGTTTTCTATGGCAAATTTGAAAATCTCCAAAGTATAATTCTATTTATTTGGTTCTGATGTTCGTTGAGGACAGTTATAAAGTGACGGGATGTCACAGATTTGTTTTTGACGGATATCATCCGTACCGCAGCGATTGTTGCGGTGTGGTTTTAAAAAATCCGTTTGTTGGGAAACAAGGGATTTCTATTTGGTTGAGATTATGTTGAACCATCTAATGCAGACAACGTAGTGATGCGTTGTCTGCATTTTTTTCAGGAAGGCGTAAAAAACAACTCCGACCCGCAGTGCGAAAGCGGGTCGGAGTGTGTGAGACCTGGAGAGCTGTTCCCCGTTATTTCAATTTGGCAAGAGCCTCTGCGATGCGGCGAGCTGCTTCGCGGATGTTTTCGTCGCTGGTGGCGTAGCTGAGGCGGATATATCCCGGGGCGCAGAATGCATCGCCACATACGGTTGCCACGTGTGCCACTTCAAGCAGATACATCGCCAAATCGTTGGCGTCGTTGATTGTGTGAGTGCCATATGATTTTCCGAAATAGGCCGATACTTCCGGGAAGATATAGAATGCACCGGCAGGATGGTTGATGCGCAATCCCGGAATCTCCTTGAGGAGGCCGACAATCAGGTCGCGGCGGCGTTCGAACGCTTTGCGCATGTTTTCAACACACTGCTGAGAGCCTGCATAGGCGGCTTCTGCAGCTTTTTGGGCGACAGACGAAGGATTCGACGTGTATTGTCCTTGGAGCTTTGTGGTGGCTTTTGCAACCCATAATGGAGCGGCAATGAAACCGATTCTCCAGCCGGTCATGGCGTATGCTTTCGACACACCGTTGACAATGATGGTGCGGTTGCGTACGGCTTCAAATTCGGAGATTGAAGCGAAGCTGCCTGTAAAGTTGATGTGTTCGTAGATTTCGTCGGAGAGCACCAACACGTTGGGGTATTTCTCCAAGACGTCTGCAAGAGCTTTCAACTCGTCGCGGGAGTAGACGCTGCCCGTCGGGTTCGACGGCGAACAGAGCAGAATCATCCTTGTCTTTGGAGTAATGGCCGCTTCAAGTTGTTCCGGAGTGATTTTAAAGTCTTGTTCGACCCCGGCGGGAACTGTTACTGTGACGCCTTCTGCGAGTTTCACCATTTCAACGTAGCTCACCCATGCGGGGGTCGGAATGACTACCTCGTCCCCGGGGTTGATTGTTGCAAGAATCACGTTGCACAACGACTGTTTTGCTCCGCCCGAAACGACAATTTGTTCGGGGGCAAAGTCAAGCCCGTTCTCATTTTTCATTTTTGCGGCGATGGCCTTGCGCAGCGACATATAGCCGGCTACCGGCGTATAGAATGTGAAGTTGTCATCAATTGCCTTTTTGGCGGCTTCTTTGATGTGGTCTGGCGTGGTGAAGTCCGGTTCGCCTACCGACATGTTGATGACATCGACACCTTGTGCTTTTAATTCGTTGCTTTTCTGCGACATGGCTAATGTTGCGGATGGAGATAGAGCCTGAATGCGTTGTGAAATATGTTCCATCGGAGTGGGTTTTAATTAGTTCAACAATCTTTGGCGCAAAGTTAGTGATTGCCGATGAAAATAGCATTGTTTCCGTACCGTTTTTCGAAATGAATTTTGGTTTTTTAATTTCCGGAACGATAGCATAAGAAACAAGCCCGGCAAACACCGGGCTTGTGGTATTAAGTCGGAATGCTATCGCATGAATTTGACGGAATGTATGCTGTTGGCAGTGTCGGTGGCCTTGGCTACGTAGACACCTGCCGGCAGGTGGTTCAAATCGGCTGTCGCGGTTGACACAAATCGT
>USOC01000269.1 GCA_900556245.1 uncultured Prevotellaceae bacterium | reverse complement strand
CCGCACCGTCCGATTCCGAAATTTGTACGCACCTTCGGCTTCCGGCTTTTCATGGTGATGTTTATCTTTACGATGTTCGGCGTGCAGATGTATTTTGCATGGGGCGACTGGAACGCCATGGGCCGCGTCTTCTGGACCATCATTCTTGTCACGACCATCGTCGGAGTCACTTTGTGGTTCATCTTTGCGCCGCGCACCTGGTGTTCATTCTGCCCGATGGGAACGCTTTCCTCATGGGTCTCACCGAAAAATGCGCCTCTTCCGGAAGGATTTATCAACATCCATGTGTCGGAAAGCTGCACGACAAAGTGCAAGAACTGCGCCCGGGCTTGTCCGATGCAACTGGAACCTTACCAAAGTCGCGGGGCTGCTGCGGGATATCTTCATCCTGACTGCATCAAGTGCGGGAAATGTGTTGCGGCGTGTCCGTTGAAAGTTGTGAATCTCAAACATAAAAACAAACAATAACAAAAAACGAAAATAATATGGAAAATATCAATGCTTATCTACCGTATCTGAAGGGTTTTGACTTTACCGGAACAATGCCGGTTGTGATTGACTTCTATGCCACATGGTGTGGTCCGTGCAGAGCCTTGTCGCCTATTCTTGAGCAGATTGCCAAAGACTATGAAGGCAAAGTGAAAGTGCTGAAAGTGGATGTCGACAAGAACCAGGCACTCGCAGAGGCGGCCAATATCTTTTCCATTCCGACGCTGTTCTTTGTCGGGACAGACGGCTTGATAGAGCGTCATGTGGGCGGAATGCCGCTGAAGATGCTTGCGGCAAAGGTGGAGTCGCTGACGTAGGGGATGGTCGCCTTGACGGCCGACGGTCGAAGAACTGTTCCGGTTCTTCGACCGTTTATGTTCTGCTTTGGTCGGGAAATGCTTTTTTGTCGCATTTGGTTTTAACCCCCTCCCGGCTAAAGCCGTACTCCCCCTATTTGCCAGGGCAAACAGGGGGAGAGAAACTTTGTTTTTCAGCGGCAGTGCCGCGATGGCTATTAACTTCGACTTCGCAAGCAGGGGGAGAGAAATATTCAGATTTTAGCGACTCTGTCGCTGTGGCTATCCGCTTGCTCGCACAGGGGGAGACCTTTTTGACTTTTGCAGCATTGCCACAGTCGGCGTTTGTGGCATTGTCTCTGTTGGTCCATACGGGTAGAATCCGACTTTTCGGACATTGAGTGCCTTTTTGTTACGAAAAATTCATAGCTTAAAGTTTGGGCGATAAAAAGTTAATGCCTAACTTTGTTCCAAATCACTTTTAAATTCAAAACAATATGAAAAAACTATTACTTTCTTCAATGATGCTCGTAGCCGGCTTGTTCGCCGCTAACGCAGCAGAGGGTACAGTGACTTTCGCAGACTTGGGCTATGCCAACGCCGAAAAGCTGGAAGGCAAAGAGATTAAAGCAGATGTGATCAGCATCGCTTTTTCGAAAGATCAGGGCTCGACCGACCCCGCTTACTACACTTCCGGAACTGCAGCCCGTATGTACGCAGGGAATAAGGTTGAATTTGCGGCTCCACAAGGATCGACAATCACCAAGATTGACTTTGCCCTTGCCAACCAGACTTACAACTTTGCAGACAATGACAATGCTTATGTCGCTTCAACGGGTACATTCACTGCCGATCCGAAAGAAGCAAAGACCGCATCTTGGACAGGTTCTGCCGAGACAGTTTCCATCTCGTTCAAAAACGAAAAGAACGCGGCCGGAAAATATCCGCAATTCCGCATCTATTCGGTGACTGTCACTTTCAATATGGGCAAAGAGACTAAGTGCTCCAACCCGAAATTCGGCCTTGAAGAGGGCAAGTATTATACGGCACAGGAAGTGGAACTGACTTCCAATACAGAAGGCTGCAAGATTATGTACAAGGTCAACGACGGCGCTGAGACAGAGTACACAGCTCCTATCAAGTTGGCTGAAATCGGCAAGTATGCTATCTCCGCTTACGCAGTGAAGGAAGGTCTTGAAAACTCTGAGACAGTGGTTGCCAACTACGAAATCGCAGCACCTGCGGAAGTGGCAAGCATCAACGAGTTTATCATGCAGGGCGAGGCTGACGCTACAGCTGCTTATAAGTGGACATTCCCTGTAACAGTGGTTGCCCAGCCGACAGGAAGCACTTACGTCGTTGACGGCGAGGGTACTCCGCTTTTGATTTACGGCAAGGAAATTCCGGCATACAAGGAAGGCGACGTGATTCCGGCAGGTATCGTCGGCAAGTTCAAAAACTACAATGGCCTTTACGAAATGGAATTCCCTGAAGCTGCTACCTTCGGTGCAGCTACCGCTAACAATCCTGTTGCCAAGACTTTCATGAAGGCAGGTGAAATCACAGCGGCTGACCAAAACAAGGTGGTTTACATCACGAACGCTACAGTCAATGCGGCAGACAAGTTGTTTACCGACGCTTCCGGCTCAATCGCTTACTTCATCCAGAAGAACTGGGGCGTTGATATTCCTGAAGGGACATACGACATCCGTTGCGCAGTAGCTGTCTACAAAGAAAACGTACAGGTTTATCCGATGGAATTCCTGACAGCAGGTAGCGGCGTAGAAGATGCAGTGGCAGAAGCTGCGACTATCGTAGCCAAGGAAGGCGCTATCGAAGTGAATGCAGAAGGCTTTGTAGCTGTG
>USOC01000268.1 GCA_900556245.1 uncultured Prevotellaceae bacterium | reverse complement strand
CGGTTTCACAGTAAAACTCAACACCAACATCGGAAACTCGGCTCTTTCTTCGGGCATTAAAGAAGAAGTCGACAAGGCCATCTGGAGCTGCTATTGGGGTGGCGACACTCTGATGGATTTGTCTACCGGGAAAAATATTCACGAGACAAGAGAATGGATTATCCGCAACTGCCCAGTCCCAATGGGAACTGTTCCCATTTACCAAGCTTTGGAAAAAGTAAACGGAAACGTAACGAAACTGACTTGGGAAATTTATCGTGATACGCTCATCGAGCAATGCGAACAAGGCGTAGACTATTTCACAATCCATGCCGGAGTGCTGAAAGAACATGCCCAATTAATCGGCAATCGCCTGACAGGCTGTGTGTCCCGTGGCGGCAGCATCATGACTGAATGGTGTGTAAAACACAATCAGGAAAGTTTCCTGTATACTCACTTTGACGAAATCTGCGAGATTTTGGCTCAATACGACGTAGCCATTTCTTTAGGAGACGGCATGCGCCCAGGCTCCATTCATGACGCCAACGACCGTGCCCAGTTCCTTGAGTTGGATGTCCTTGGCGAACTGACAAAAAAAGCATGGTCTCATGATGTACAGGTCATCATCGAAGGACCCGGACATGTTCCAATGCACAAGATCAAAGAGTATATGGACAAGGAAATCTCTGCTTGCCACGAAGCCCCCTTCTATACACTTGGCCCACTGACTACCGATATCGCACCAGGATATGACCACATCACTTCTGCCATCGGCGCTGCCCAGATTGCCTGGCTTGGCACAGCAATGATTTGCTATGTAACACCGAAAGAACACCTGAGCCTCCCGGACCGGGAAGACGTACGAAACGGTGTAATCGCCTATAAGATTGCAGCCCATGCCGCAGACTTGGCAAAAGGATTCCCGGGAGCACAGGTACGCGATGACGCAATGAGCAAAGCTCGGTTTGAATTCCGATGGAAAGACCAGTTCAACTTGTCGCTTGATCCGGCACGCGCAAAACAATACTACATAGACAGCGTTGGTAGCGACGACAAATTCTGCACGATGTGCGGTCCGAATTTCTGCGCAATGCGAATCACGCAGAAAGTTTCTGATCAATTATGTAAATAAACCTGAATTAAATGTTTTCTGAAGTTTTAGATAAAATTGCCTCTAAAACAGATGCCGACGTCATCAGAGCATTAAGAAAAGAACATCTAGACGTTGATGATTTCATGGCCTTGATTTCCCCTGCTGCCGTTCCTCATTTGGAAGAAATGGCACGATTGTCAATGAAATATACCCAAGAGCGTTTTGGCAAGACAATCAGCATGTATATCCCTCTATATCTGAGCAATGCATGCACCAACTTTTGCGTCTATTGTGGTTTTAACCACAATAACAACATCACTCGCACTACATTAAATGACCAGCAAATCGAAGAGGAATGCAAAGCGATTCGTCGGCTTGGCCCATTTGAAAATCTCCTGATTGTCACAGGTGAGCACCCGTCTGTTGCCGGCGTCGATTATATCGAAAATGCGCTTAAAATAGCCCGCCCCTATTTTAACAACTTATCGATAGAAGTCATGCCTCTCAAGGCTGAAGACTATCATCGTCTCACACAATCCGGACTCAACGGTGTCGTTTGTTTCCAAGAGACATACCACCGCGAACGCTACAAAACGTATCATCCCAAAGGGATGAAATCGATTTTTGAATGGCGTCTGAATGGATACGATCGCATGGGTCAAGCTGGTGTCCATAAAATCGGCATGGGAGTACTCATAGGACTGGAAGACTGGAGAACAGACGTGACCATGATGGCCCACCACCTTAGATATCTGCAAAAGCATTATTGGAAAACCCGCTACTCAGTGAATTTTCCGAGAATGCGGCCATCGGAAAGCGGATTTCAGCCCAATGTCACAATGACCGACAAGGAACTGGCCCAACTTACTTTTGCGTTCCGCATTTTCGACCACGACGTGGATATTTCATATTCGACCCGCGAAAATCCCGTATTCCGTGCAAACATGATGAAACTCGGCGTCACTTCAATGAGTGCCGGAAGCAAGACAGAACCGGGCGGATATGCCAGTACTCCGGAAGCGTTGGAACAATTCCACGTTAGCGATGAACGCTCTCCAAAAGACGTTGCCCAAGAAATTCGAAGATTGGGCTACGAAACGGTTTGGAAAGATTGGGATAAAGTGTTCGATTGACGCTCTCAAGAATCGGCAAAAATCGGTTTACAGCAAAAGTGATATTCAACCAACTTGCTCGTAAACCGATTTTTTTCGAATCCAACAAATCATTTTCGCAATCTTTGTAGAAGACGGGGCATTTTAGCAACATCTTCACTCAAAAGCAAACTTTTGGCTTGGTGTTGCACTCTCCTTTCACTATCTTTGCAAATATGGTAGGGAAGAAAAAAATATTAATAATCATTATCCCTAATTCCGGAACTGATAAGAAAGAATATTTACCTGATTTCCTAAAGGGGCAATTTGCGGATACGGACATCTGTATTGAGGTCCGATTTACCCAATATCCCAACCATGCATATTCTCTTGCCAGAGAAGCCTCTTCCAACCATTACTTCGGGGTGATTGCCGTAGGCGGAGACGGCACTGTCAACGAAGTAGCTTCCGCTCTTTGCAATACAGAAA
>USOC01000267.1 GCA_900556245.1 uncultured Prevotellaceae bacterium | reverse complement strand
TTAGAATCAATGGTGATGAAGGCTGGAAGATTCTTTTTATATTCTGTGATTTTCGTAATGGCAGCCAGCGTTATGGCGCGGACGAATACCCTTCGCAAAGGCGAACTGAGGCAAGAGGCAGACTTGCCGCTTTTGGAGCGTACAGCTTGTGGCGATACGACTGCATTTGCCGATTGCATCATAGTGTCCGGTTATAGCAAGACAGTCAGTGATGCTTATGAATCATTCTATGTAACCAATAAAACTCCTTTCCGTCTCTCCCGACTGATTCTGAAGTTTGTCTATACTTATGCCGGCTCCGAAGAAATCTTGCATGAGCAGGTTTATGAGGCGGATTGCGACATACCTTCAGGGGAAACTCGACAATTGTCGGTACATACGTTTGACCGTCAGCATCAGCTCTATTATGAAGGAAGTCGCCGTCCAAGACGTCCGGCTACTCCTTTCGCTTTGAGCTATGAGGTGGTGGCATATGATGTCCGAGTTGTGGTCTCTCGTTGATGCTGCTTCAAATGTGCATCAAGTCTCGGAAGATGTCGAGAGCGGCTTCGACCGTATTTCCTGTTACATGGCAACCTGTCTCCACTTCTCCAATTTCTTTCAGCAGTGAAAAATTGTATTCGCCGTTTTCGCTTTTTTTGTCGTGACGCATCAGTCGGAGTAATTCGGGATAGTCGTCGCATGTAATATGAAAAGTTCCGTAATGGCGAAGTACAAATGCTGCAAGATGGTAAAGGGTACTGCTTGGGAAGCCTTTTTCAAGGTGGGAAATAACGGCTTCCACGACTAAGCCCCAAGCTACGGCATAACCGTGGGGAACGGGAGATTGGCGTTGCATTGCCATACTTTCAAACGCATGCCCGGCTGTGTGCCCGAGATTCAGAGCACGGCGCCCCCCCTTTTCGTAAGGATCGGCATCGACTATCCGACGTTTTGTCTCTACAGATTGGCGTAGGAGTGACAGAAGTCGAGTGTCGGTTGTGTCGGAAAAATCATATTCGGTCAAGTCTCTGTAGGCAGATGTGTTTTCGAGGAGCCCGTGTTTTATCATTTCCGCATATCCCGATTTGAGCTCTTTTTCAGGAAGAGTGCCGAAAAACAGAGAAGATATGATAACACTGTCGGCTTCGCAAAATACTCCGATTTCGTTTTTCAGACCGTTGAAGTTGATGCCGGTTTTGCCACCGACAGCAGCGTCGACTCCTCCCAGCAAAGTTGTCGGAATATTGACAAAGCGGATACCGCGCTTAAACGTTGCCGCAGCGAAACCGCCAAGGTCAGTGACAACGCCTCCTCCGATATTGACAAGCAATGATTTGCGTGTTGCACCCTTTTCCTGTAAGTGAGCCCATACGGCTTGTGCGGTGCTGAGATTTTTATGTATATCACCTGGCGGAATGCAGATGTGAAAGGCATTTATGTTTTTAAGATGTTGTTCTGCCAAATCTTGAGTATTGTTGTCAGTCAGAAAAAACACCCTGTTGGCTTCCGAGTGGCGAATCACCTCCTCTACAGCTGATTGCACTTCGTTGGTAAAAAGAATCTGTTGGTATTTCATTTTCTGTTTTTTCTGATTTGGATAATTTCGGGGAGAGCATCTGCGAATTCGCTCATTGAAGGGAATACGATGTCTGCACCGTGTTCATACATGACGTTTTCCGGAATAGGTCCGGTTGTTATGCCGACGGTAAAGCATTTAGAGGCGTTACCGGCTTTTACGCCTAAAGGGGCGTTTTCTATGACGATGGCGTTCGCGGCCTTTGCATGAGCTTTTTCCAGTCCCATAAGATATGGTTCCGGGTCGGGCTTCCCGTGAGATACATCGGCGGCGGTAACGCGTAGGTTGTCTGAGAAAATACCCGGGTAGTCGGCGTTCAGTCGGTCGATGAGCGAGCGTTGTCCGGATCCGGTCACCAGTACGCGTGTCAGTCCCTCTTCTTTGAGCAGGTTAAGCATTCTGTCTGTATCCTTGATAGTAGAAACTTCGCCGAGGGCCGTAAAGTATTCCGCTTTTTTTGCATATAGATTTTTTGCTTCCGAGTCGCATACATCGGTCCTTCCAAATTCTCGCTCCATAAGCAGGCGTATTATGGCAGTACCTGTCATACCTTCATACAGATAAAATTCGTTGTCTGCATATTTCCATCCGATTTCGTCAGAAAGACGTTTCCAAGCTTTAGAGTGGTTGCCCATTGAGTCGTAGAGCACACCATCCATATCAATCAATGCGGTTGTTGCCGGAGCAGGGTTTAATCCTGTCCGTTCGAGATATTTTGCGTAAGCGTTCTTTATTTCAATCATAGCTGTTGTGTTGTTTGGGGAGAATACCTGCTTGTCGTTGAAGGTCGGTATCCTTTTGATTTCTTTGTTTATTTGATTTTCGTTTGTTCCTGTCAGTTTTAGATGGAGTTTCCGGATTTGATAGGGTTGATGTCGTGTCCGGTCGTTCGATGATTCCTTTTTCCATCAATTTTAAGCTGTCGCTGTGTGTAAGCTTTTCATTGAAATCAAGAGCGTTGCTGGTGGCTGGCCTGCTAATTGATTGTCCGCTTACCACGTTTAGTCCGGCTTGTGCTCCACGGCGGAAGATTTCACCCATTTGTGAGAAAAGGTTGCGCTTGGTTGTGTCAGCGATAAGGGTGGTGCGTGCAACCTCGTC
>USOC01000266.1 GCA_900556245.1 uncultured Prevotellaceae bacterium | reverse complement strand
AAAGTGCTGATTATTCGTAACATAAAATATGGAAAGGCCGTTGTCGATGAATATCCGGCTCTCGACAAAGCCAAAGCCTATATCATCGACGACTTGATGTATAAACACTGGGACGAATGGGTCACCGAAATTCCCCATCCGTTCATCGCCGATGTGACAGCCGACGGACTGACAAACATGTTTGATATCATGGAGGGCGAACCCTTTGAATCTCCGATGAAACCTTTCGGCGGCGCTGAATCGTTTGCTTGGGCTCCAGATTCAAAAAGCATCGTCTACACTTCGCGGAAACTTCAGGGATTGGCCTACAGCCTTTCCACAAATTCCGATTTATACCTTTACAACTTGGTCGACAAATCGACAGTAAACCTGACGGAAGGTATGCTCGGCTACGATACAAATCCGGCATTCTCCCCCGACGGAAAAAAGCTGGCTTGGCTTTCAATGGAACACGACGGTTACGAATCCGACAAAAATCGCATCTTCGTGATGGATATGAAATCAGGTGAAAAAACGGACCTTACTGCAAATTGGGACTATACAGCGACAACCATTGCATGGCGTCCCGACAGTAAAGCAATCTACTTCATCGCGCCATACCACGGTCCTTCGCCAATCTTTTCCATTGATGTCAAGTCGCAGGAAGTGACTGCCATTGCCGACCAAATGTGCGACTATGCTTCAATCACACCGGTCGACAACAAGCGCATCATTGCCCTCCGTCACTCTTTGGAATATCCGAATGAAATCTTCATGGTAGAAAAAGGAAAAGATGTGCAACTGACTAACGTCAATACCGACCTGCTGGCACAACTGAATCCGGTGACTGTCGAAAAAGTGATGGTTCCCACCACCGATGGCAAAGAAATGCTCACTTGGGTAATTCTGCCGCCGAATTTCGACAAAAACAAGAAATACCCCGCAATACTATATTGTCAAGGCGGACCGCAAAGCGCCGTCAGCCAATTCTGGAGCTACCGTTGGAACCTGCGTCTGATGGCATCGCAAGGCTACATCGTCATCGCACCAAACCGCCGCGGTCTACCCGGCTTCGGGACTGAATGGAATGCGCAAATCTCCGGTGACTACGGCGGCCAGAACATGAAGGACTACCTTGCCGCTGTCGATTTTGTGAAACAACGCCCCTATGTCGACGCTGACCGCATTGGTGCAACAGGTGCCAGCTTCGGCGGATTCTCCGTCTATTGGCTCTCAGGCAACCACGACAACCGTTTTGCCGCTCTTTTCGCCCACGCCGGAATCTTCAATACCGAAGCGCAATATCTTGAAACTGAAGAAATGTGGTTTGCCAACTGGGATTTGGGTGGCGCTTTCTGGGAGAGCGAAAACGAAGTGGCTCAACGCACTTATGCCAACTCGCCCCATAAATTCGTGACAAAATGGAACACTCCGATAATGATTTCAGTTGGAGAAAAAGACTATCGCATTCTTGCTTCCCAGGGAATGATGGCTTTCAATGCGGCAAAGCTGAGAGGCGTCCCTGCGCGTTTGCTCGTCTATCCCGACGAAAACCACTGGATACTCCAGCCCCAAAATGCCCTGCTCTGGCAAAATGAGTTCTTCAAGTGGTTTGACCAATGGCTCAAGCCTGAGAAATAATCACACTGATTATCAAAATAAGGAAGAGACAGGTCTCAATAGTTATGACCTGTCTCTTCCTTATTTTGTCATGACATTCCAATTAACGAGCATCCACACTCCAAGCTAAAACAAGCGTGGCAGACGACCGGCTCAAATGCCTGACCCTCTGCCACGCTTAATTCGCTTTTCCCAAAATCAGAACTCGTAGTCAACGCAAGCTCTCGACTCCTTATAGTCGCCAAGCAACGCTGCTGCCGCCACGTGTGCCGGATGCTTCGCATAGACCGCCACATCCTCCATCGTCTCTACAACCGCTGTCAGCACAACGTCCCACGTCTCTGACGGATTCTCATTAAGACCGACCTCGATACTTTTCAGCACTTCTATTTGTGCGGGCAACGCTTCAAGCGCAGCTTTAAATTCCGAAGCCACTCGGCGACGTTCTTCATCGGTTCCCTTAAGCTTGAATACTACTATATGCTTAACCAATCCAGTATGATTTTATAGAATTTATTTCTGATACATCTTTTCTCTCAATGCCAACACCCGTTCGTCAACAATATAGTCATCAAAGTCCATAATCTTGTCGATGATACCATTGGGAGTAAGTTCAATCACACGGTTACATACCGTCTGTATGAACTCGTGGTCGTGCGATGACATTAGCACGTTGCCCTTAAATGCCTGCAACGTATTGTTGAACGCCTGAATCGATTCCAAATCGAGGTGGTTCGTCGGCGAATCAAGAATCAATGTATTGGCGTCTGTCATCATCATCTTTGCAATCATGCAACGCATCTTTTCTCCTCCGGAAAGCACCGACGCTTTCTTGAGCACTTCCTCGCCGGAAAACAGCATTTTGCCAAGGAAGCCTTTAAGATAGATTTCGCTCGAATCGTTGCTGTACTGACACAACCAGTCCACAAGGTTAAGATCTGTATTGAAAAAGTCAGTATTGTCAAGAGGCAAGTAAGCCGTAGTAATGGTCTGACCCCATTCAAAATGACCGCTGTCTGCCTTACGGTTGCCATTGATAATCTCAAAGAAAGCAGTCATCGCGCGTG
>USOC01000265.1 GCA_900556245.1 uncultured Prevotellaceae bacterium | reverse complement strand
CATAGGAGGCTATTCGTCGCGTTCCCATGCCGACAATATCCCCCCGGAAGAAGAGTTCCGACGGCTCGCCGCCGGACTGGAAATCATCCGCCGCAAAGCTCCTGACGCGATTGTATCGGTTGATACGTTCAGAGCCGAAATCGCTGAGCGGTGCGTCAGAGAATACGGCGCAGACATCATCAACGACATCTCTTCAGGCGAGCTCGACAAAAGTATGATTCCAACAGTCGGGAAGCTTGGTACAGCCTATATCATGATGCACATGCGCGGAAAACCCGACACAATGATGGAACTCACCGACTATGAAAATCACACCGCCGACATCCTGAAATTTTTCAGCCAAAAGATCAAAGAAGCTTCCGAAGCAGGCATCTGCGACATCATCATCGACCCCGGATTCGGTTTCAGCAAGACGCTCGACCAAAATTATGAGCTGATGGGCCGCCTCGACATTTTCAACGAACTGCAACTGCCCATCCTCGTTGGAATCTCCCGCAAATCGATGATATACAAATTTTTCGGACCGACACCGGCCGAATCGCTCAACGGAACGACAGCCCTCAACATGATTGCGCTTTCCCAAGGAGCAAGCATCCTGCGCGTGCACGATGTCAAGGAAGCCGTCGAAGCCGTCAGAATCTTCTGCAAGACATTCCCTCGAAAATAACCCAAACATCGCTATGGAAATATTCGGAATCATAGGCATAAAAGACATTGTCGACATCCTGATTGTGGCGACAATCCTGTTCTATATCTACAAGATTATGAAGGAATCCGGGACGCTGAGCATTTTTCTGGGCATCCTTGCCTTCATCATCATCTGGTTTGTCACCTCTGTCTTCCTGAAAATGGAACTGACGGGCAGAATCCTCGACAAATTCATGAACATCGGCCTGCTGATTCTTGTCATCATCTTCCAGGATCAGCTCAAACGCTTCCTCGTGGAAATCGGTTCCCACAAGCGCTGGAGATTCGTCCACAACCTGTTTCGCCGGCGTTCCCACGACCGCAAGAAACAAGAAGAGTGGGTGCTGCCGATTGTCTACGCCTGCCTGAACATGTCAAAATCGTGCACCGGTGCGCTCATCGTCATCAGAGGCTCCGTACCTCTCGACTCTTTTGAAAATTCCGGCGACATCATCAATGCAGAAGTCAACGGGCGGCTGATTGAAAACATCTTCTTCAAAAACAGTCCGCTTCATGACGGCGCGATGGTGATTTCCGGCGGAAGAATAAAGGCTGCCGGATGCATCCTCCCTGTGTCGCACGACACCAACGTGCCGAAACAGCTCGGCCTGCGCCACCGTGCCGCTCTCGGTATGTCACAAGCCACAGACGCTCTCGCCATTATTGTCTCGGAAGAGACGGGCAACATATCGATTGGCAAGCTGTCGTTACGGCTTAGCTCTACCGACCTTGAAGCACGAATCAACGAATTTGTATCCAAAACGGAAAAATAACAACAGACTTTGCCGACACAACCGGTCGAGAACTGACCGTCAGACCACTTTTCTGAAAAACTCCCGTCTTGGCGTCTGTTTGGCAAAGCCAATAATTAATCTTTATTTTAATATGGAAAATATGAATGAAAAACGAGTAGAGCACGACCTGCTGGGACAACGCGAACTGCCGGCAGACGCTTTGTATGGAATCCAAACTTTGCGCGGTGTTGAAAACTTCAATATCAGTGCATTCCGTTTGAGTGAATATCCCCAGTTCATCAAGGGGCTGGCCTATACCAAACAAGCGGCCGCAGTTGCAAACCATTTTCTGGGACTGCTGTCCGACGAACAGTACAAAGCAGTTGTCGAAGCCTGTGAAGAAGTAGCTGCGGGAAAATTCAACGACCAGTTTCCTGTCGACATGATTCAGGGCGGAGCCGGAACCACGACGAACATGAACGCCAATGAAGTAATAGCCAACCGTGCGTTGGAATTGTTGGGACATCAGCGTGGCGAATACCAGTATTGTTCTCCCAACGACCATGTGAACCGTTCGCAGTCCACCAATGACGCGTATCCTACCGCTATTCACATAGGTTTATATTATACTCACCTGAAGCTGGTGAAACATTTTGTCGAGTTGATAGAATCTTTCCGCAAGAAAGGAAAAGAGTTTGCGCATGTGATTAAGATGGGGCGTACCCAGTTGGAAGACGCTGTGCCGATGACCCTCGGACAGACATTCAACGGATTTGCAAGCATCCTGGAACATGAAGTGAAGAACCTTGACTTTGCCGCACAGGATTTTCTGACGGTCAATATGGGAGCAACTGCTATCGGAACCGGTATCACCGCCGAACCCGGCTATGCCGAAAAGTGTATCGCCGCTTTGCGCAAAATCACCGGACTGGATATAAAACTCGCGGATGACCTGGTAGGAGCTACTTCGGATACTTCCTGCATGGTAGGCTATTCGGCTGCCATGAGACGTGTGGCTGTCAAGATGAATAAGATATGTAATGATTTGCGGCTGTTGGCCTCCGGCCCCCGTTGCGGATTGGGAGAGATTAACTTGCCGGCAATGCAGCCGGGGTCTTCCATCATGCCGGGAAAAGTAAATCCGGTGATTCCCGAAGTCATGAACCAGATAGCCTATAAGGTAATAGGAAACGACCTCTGCGTAGCGATGAGCGGCGAAGCCGCCCAAATGGAACTGAATGCAATGG
>USOC01000264.1 GCA_900556245.1 uncultured Prevotellaceae bacterium | reverse complement strand
ACCAAGGAGTTGTCTCTGACATCAATGGTCGCTTTACGCTTTCAGGAGATTTCGATAGCAATACGGAACTGGAAGTATCTTACGTCGGGATGAAGGCTAAAACGGCTAAAATCGGCAATCGCGACAAGATTAATTTTGTATTGTCGTCGAATGAAGAAGTCCTCGATGAGGTTGTCGTTGTCGGCTATGGAACGCAAAAGAAAATCAACCTGACAGGTGCGGTTGCTACTGTCGATGTTGCCAAACAACTTGAATCGCGTCCGATCACCGACGTAGCTCGCGGATTGCAGGGATCTGCACCGGGTCTGACAGTTCGCACGTCGACCGGAGAAATGGGATCGGATCCGTCGATTAAGATTCGTGGAGTCATCGGGTCGGTCAACGGATCTTCATCTCCGCTAATTCTTGTAGATAACGTGGAATGCAATAGCTTGCAGAATATTAATCCGGAAGACATTGAAAGTATCTCTGTGTTGAAAGATGCCGCATCCGCATCCATTTACGGTGTCAAGGCTGCTTTTGGAGTCGTATTGATTACTACCAAGAAAGCTAAGAAAGGAGAGAAATTCACATTAAACTACACCAACAATTTCTCATGGAAGCGTCCGACTGTAGCCCCGGAAATCGTCGAGACATGGGAAGGTGCAGAAATGTCGTGGGCCGCGGGTCTTCGTTCGAATCCGAATTTGTCAGAGCAGACCAATTCTTGCTATCTGAGCTGGAATCTTGAATCTATCGAACGAATGAAGGAGTGCGGCTTCCGCCTGTTGCGCAAGCACTGCAAGCTGGAGCCGATGCGCTGGTATTATCACTGCGACCGTCTTGGAATTGACGGCAAGATGTATTTTTATCGCAGCTTCGATGCGCCAGATATGTTTATCAAGAAAAACTCTTTCCAACAAAACCATAACCTGTCTTTGTCAGGTTCATCGGGAAATACATCCTATAATTTAAGCCTCGTATATTTGGGTTCAGAGGGTATTATTAAGCTAAATACTGATCAGTATGACCGTTATAATGTGACATTTGGCACAAATACATCGCTGAACAAGTATCTAGACATCCGTTCGAAATTGCTTTATACCCGTTATCAGTATGATACGCCATATAACTTTGGTCCGTCGTCAAGCTATGACGAGTGGTATTATCTTTACCGTTGGCCGAAAATGATGCCTTACGGAACTTATGAGGGTCTTCCATGGCATAACGTAGTAACTGAAATTCAGCAGGCTAATATGAATAAGAAGACCAACAATTATGCCCGTATTGCACTTGGGGCAACAGTACATATTCTTCCAGGATTTGACTTTGAAGCTGATTACACGTTTACCCATGTGAACCGCTATACGCAGACAAATGGAGGAAAGGTCAGCGGATGGAACTTCTGGGGTGGAGCCGGCATGAAAAACGAAGTCTGGACAGCAGAGACACACAACAAGGCTGTGAAGACATCTGACAACAGCGATTTCCACGTTTTGAACGCTTTGTTCCGCTACAACAAAGAGTTTGGAGCAGATCATGATTTTGGTGTTATTGCCGGTACTAATGTGGAAGTTTATAATAATTATGGCAATTCTGCAGAACGCCGCGACTTGTTGCTGAACGATCGTCCTGAAATTTCATTGTCAAACGGCGACCAATATGCGACTTCATATCATAGCCATGAGGCTCGCATTGGTTATTTCGCTCGCGTCAATTACTCATTTAAGGATCGTTATTTGATAGAATTAAACGGGCGTCTTGACGGCTCTTCAAGTTTCCCGCTGGATCAGCTTTGGGGATTCTTCCCATCGGTTTCTGGAGGTTGGATTGTTTCTAACGAATCGTTCATGGAAAATGTGAAACCATGGTTGAGCCACTTTAAACTTCGTGGGTCGTGGGGACAAATTGGTAATCAGGATGTGGGAACAAATCTTTTCCGTCCAATATTGTCGCCTGTTACCACCACATGGGTTATTGGTACGACCGGCGAGCGTTCGTTCGGCCTACCTCGTGCTGTCCGTGACGGATTCACATGGGAGACAATTACGACAGGAGACTTCGGTGTTGATATGCGTTTCTTTAACAACCGTTTGGGAGTGTCTTTCGACTGGTTCCAACGTAAGAATACAGATATGATTGCAACCGGAGAGACTTTACCATCGACCTTCGGACAGACACCTCCTTATCGTAATTTTGGCGAATTGACCACAAAGGGATGGGAATTGTCTGTTGATTTCCGCCATCGTTTCAATAATGGTTTGGGTATCGGCGTCAATGCTTATATTTCAGATGCAACGGCAAAATATACGAAAATCAATACCAATTCCCGTTCTATTACCGGAAATTATGAAGGTAAGACCTATGGGGAAATTTGGGGATTTGAGACAGACCGTTTCTTTACGGCGGACGATTTTGACAAGGATCCTTCCGGCAAATTGGTGCTGAAAGAAGGAATTCCGTCGCAAAGCTACTACGAGACTAATGGCTGGTTCTTCTATGGTCCTGGCGATATCAAATACAAGGATTTGGACGGCAACGGCAAGATTACACCGGGCGACAATACGTTGGAGAATCCTGGGGACCAAAAGGTGATTGGCAACTCAACGCCTCGCTATGAATATGGCGCCCGTCTCGATTTGGATTGGAAAGGCGTGGATTTGGGTATCTTCATTCTGGGTGTCGGCAAGCGTGAATTATGGGGTTGCGGTTCT
>USOC01000263.1 GCA_900556245.1 uncultured Prevotellaceae bacterium | reverse complement strand
CGACAATATCTGGCTCGGACTCGACAACGGAATCGACTATGTACTGAACAATTCGCCTATTACGACGATTTTCGGTTCCACGAACATGTATGGTGCGGGCTATGCGTCGCTTCTGCGAGGAAATACGCTGCTTCTTGGCACCAATCAAGGGTTGTATACCACATCCTATCCGTTTTTGCCCTCGCCCGATCCCATACAGCTCAGACCGTTGATGCGAAGTCAGGTTTGGAGTATCGGACAGTTGGGGCAGGACGTGATGATTGCCAGCGACCGAGGCCTGTTCCAGCTGTCGGGCGAGTCGTTGCGGCAGGTAGAGGGTGTGCCCGGCACATGGTCGGTGATGCCGTTGCGTCAGTATCCTGATTTGGCATTGGCTTCGACCTACGAGAATTTCTTTTTGTTTCGTCGGGAAGGAGGACAGTGGAAGATGTCGAACCGCATTGCGGGATATAACGAAGCCGGCGGGCGGATTCTGGAAGACGACAACGGCAATATCTGGATCAGCCATTGGATGAAAGGCGTCTATAAGTTGCGCCTTAACAAGGAAATGACGCGGTTTGAGAGTGTGTCACTCTACAACCATGAGAAGGGATTCCCGACCGACCGCAACAATACGCTCTATCAGATTGACGGGGAACTGGCTTTTTCAACGGAAGGCGGTTTCTTCCGCTACAACGCCCATACGGACCGGATGGCATTCAACGAGAAGCTCAACAGCATTTTCGGAGCCCATACGTCGGTCCGTCTCTATGAATCGCCGGCGAAGGACGTGTGGGGCGTGTCGGGCGAGTATATCTGTGCGGCGTTCTACAATGCGACCGGAACCTATGATATCGATTCCATTACCTATAAGCCGCTTCTCGACAAGTTGATAGTCGGATTTGAAGATTTCAATTTCATTTCCCCCCGCAGTCTGATTGTTTCGAACGAGGACGGTTTCTATTCGATTGATATCGACAGGGAGCACCATGTCAATTGGAAAGGAAAGCTGTTCATCAGCAACATTTACGCTACGGGCAATCCGGATTCGCTGATTTATACGGCGGGAGGGGTACAGCCCGGCAAGTCGTTCCGTCTGCCTTATGACCTCAATTCGCTTCGCTTTGAATTTGTCTGTCCGGAATACAGGGAGGACGGCGCCGTGCTCTACAGCTACTATCTGGAGCATTACGATGCCGACTGGAGCGCCTACACGCCGGCCAATTCGAAGGAATATACTCAATTGCGGGAAGGGACCTATACGCTTCATGTCCGTTCATTCAACCGCTACGATGATTCGCGGTCGGAATGTGCCTTCACATTTACAATATCGCCTCCGTGGTACAGGAGCATCGTTGCTTTTGTCGCCTATCTTCTGCTGATTGGACTCGCCGGCTACGTATGCTTTGTCCTTGTGCGCCGGAAAGCCCGGAGAATGGCCAGCCTGGCGGCGAAACGAAAGGAGGCCGAGCTGCTCGACTACAAGCACCGCATGGAAGCGGAGTCGTTGCGGCGTGAAAACGAGATTTCGAGGCTGAAAAGCACGCAGCTGGAGCACGACGTGCGCCACAAGTCGCAGGAACTGTCGAATGCGACGATGAACGTCATTCGCAAGAATGAGATACTGATTGACATTTCAAACCAGCTCAACCGTCTTCAGGAAGGCGACGAGGCGTCTCTGTCGGCCGGAGCGGTCAAGCAGCTGAACAAGATTCAGAAACTGATAAAGGAAAACATTTCTCACGATGACGATTGGCAGAAGTTCGCCCGAAATTTTGATGTCGTCTACGAAAACTATTTGAAGAGGCTCGTAGAGCAGTTCCCGCAGTTGAGCGTCAACGACCAGCGGTTGTGCGCCTATCTGAAGATGGGGCTGAGCTCAAAAGAGATTGCGCCGCTGCTCAACATGTCGTATCGCAGTGTCGAGATGTCGCGCTACAGGCTGCGCAAGAAAATGGACCTGAGCCGCGAGGTGAATCTGGTGGATTTCCTCCAGAGGCTGTAGCCGGACGTGAAATCATTTGGGTCATTTCCTGAATTTCCTATTTTCAGGCAATGATGAAGTCTGCGAATTTCCACCATCTGTGGCGTGGCGCCGCGGACGGTGGAAATTCCGTGTCAGGCAGTCCGGCTGAGTCTGCAGAGACTTAAAATTCGTATCCGATTTTGAAGCCAAGATTGGAAATAGAGTTGTCGGTCTCCGACCATCCCGCTTCTATGCAGAAAGAGTTTTCTGCGCACACGAATACGGCGTGGTTGTGAGGCAGCGCATAGCGGAGTCCTAATTGGTAGGCGATATAGAAGCCGCCTATTTCGTTGCCGTAATTTCCTCCGATGCGAAAATCCGCGAACGGACTGAAACGTTTGTTCAGGAAGTTCACCCGCAGGTTCAAAAATACCGGCACGGAAATCTCCTGTATCTCCTTACGCCAGTAATAGTCAAGTTCGATTCCAAAGCCCATATAAAAGAAATTGTTCACTTGGAATCCCTGCGACGTTGTGAAGCTGAACTTGTCGCAGGCATCAATGTATCTGTGATGGGTAATGTCGTTTTTCATTGGTGCTTCAAAGGCAAATAGATGTCCTGCTTCGTAGAACGCCTTGTATCCCCTCATCGTGCGGCGCAGTTCCTTTTTCGACATCGTTGTCGGAGTGCCAGCCGTCTCTTGCGCCGCAAGGCTCGCTGTCGCCGCGACTATCACGGCCAGCAGCATTAT